>CAZLUY010000176.1:0-3345 GCA_964562785.1 uncultured Limnohabitans sp.
AAAGAACTGCATTGGAGCTGGATCAGAAGCAGCTGCAGAAACAACTACTGTATAAGGAAGCGCACCACCTTTTTCAAGAGCTGCAACAACACCAGCAACAGTAGAAGCCTTTTGACCGATGGCTACATACATACAGAATACAGGCTCACCTCTATCGTAGAATTCCTTCTGGTTAAGAATGTTATCAATAACCACAGCAGTCTTACCAGTCTGACGGTCACCAATCACCAATTCACGCTGTCCACGACCGATAGGAATCATCGCATCGATAGACTTAATCCCAGTCTGAAGAGGCTCAGATACAGGCTGACGGTAGATTACACCTGGAGCTTTTCTCTCCAATGGCATATCATAAAGATCACCAGCGATAGGGCCTTTACCGTCGATAGGGTTTCCAAGAGTATCAACAACTCGACCAAGCATTCCTTCACCCACCTTGATAGATGCGATTTGCTTAGTTCTTTTTACAGTATCCCCTTCTTTGATTTCCTGAGAATCTCCAAAAAGAACGGCTCCGACGTTATCCTCTTCCAGGTTAAGAACCATTGCTTTCAATCCATTGTCGAATTCTAACAATTCACCGGATTGTGCTTTGGATAGTCCGTAGATTCGAGCTACACCATCACCCACCTGAAGAACTGTTCCCACTTCTTCAAGCTCTGCGCTTGTTCTTGCACCTGCAAGCTGCTCTCTCAAAATCGCCGTAACTTCATCTGGTCTTACTTCTGCCATGATATGATTAGGTTATAATTGAATGCTTTAAAACTGTTTTTCGATATAATTTGTCGTAAACTCATTTCTCAATGTTCTGAGCTTACTGCTGATAGAATCATCCCAAAGTCTATCATTAACTCTTAGGACAAATCCACCAATAATTTCTGTGTCCACCTTTTCCACAAGTGACACGTTTTCTAATCCAGAAATCTCCTTGATTACCTTCATGAATTCCGCTCGAAGAGAATCATCGATTGGGAAAGTAGTGGTCAGGTATGCAATCTGAATAGAAGAGTGGATGTTATACTGAACCACAAACTGCTCAGCCACATCCAATAGAATTTCTTCACGGTTTTTTCTTGAAACCACTTCGAAGAAATTGATAGTAATGTCTTGTGCTTCTTCTGCAAAAAGCTGCTTTAGAATAGCAATCTTTTTCTCCGACTTAATCACCGGATTCTTAAGCACTACACCCAAAAGGTGATTGCCTTTGGAAACTCGAAGGAGCTTCTGGAAGTCATTGTGAACTTCTTCAAGCTTTCCGTTTTCCAATGCCAGCTCCAAAATTGATTTGGCATAGCGAGTTGCTGCTCTTAAATTTGCCATTTCCTTGGGCTTAGTTTAGCTTAATATCTTTTACAAACTCGTCTACAAGGTCTTTCTGAGCCTTGTCATCTGACAAATTCTTTCTCAATAATTTCTCTGTTACCTCAATGGTCAAAGTGGCTACCTGACTTTTCACATCAGCCAAAGCTGCCTTCTTTTCAGCATCGATTACTGACTTAGCTTTATCAATCATCTCATCGCCAACTTTGATGGACTCAGCCTTCGCCTCTTCCAACATTTTGTTAGATGCTTCATGAGCCTTAGCCAAGATCTCATCTCTCTCTTTTCTGGCTTCTGCCAAAAGCTTCTCATTCTCAGCTTTTAGGTTTGCCATTTCATTTCTTGCTATTTCAGCTGACTTCAAAGCATTCTCAATGCTGCTTTCTCTTTCCTCAAGGGCACCTAGCATAGGCTTCCATGCGAATTTGATCAAGATGAAAAGCAATCCAAGGAAGCCAAGTAGCTGCCAAAAGATGAGTCCGGTTCCGGGAGTAATTAAATCCATGAGATATAAATTTTATTTCGGATTGTTCAATAAGAAAAGAAGGGGAAGGCAATTGCCTCCCCTTCTAAGTTCATTTAGCTGATCTCCGCGATGTTAAGCGCGATCAACAAACAAATAACTGCTGCAAACAAGGAAACTACCTCGATCAAAGCTGCAATAATCAACATTGCACCCTGAATCTTACCAGCAGCCTCTGGCTGACGAGCGATAGATTCCATTGCCTGACCACCGATTCTACCGATACCAAGACCTGCGCCAATCGCAACAATTCCTGCACCGATTCCAGCTCCCATTAGAGCGTATCCAGCGGACAATAAAATTAGAGTTAACATAGTTTTTGATTTATATAATTGAACAAAGAAATTTCTACTTAATGATCATGCGCATGCTCAGCTACAGCCCCACCGATGTACATCGCACTGAATAGTGTGAAGACATAAGCCTGGATAGTAGCAACCAATAACTCGATCAAGTTTATAAAGGTCACCATCAGAGTACTTACAAACCCGATAGCGTACGATTCGAAAATGAATGCTAGCGCGATAAAACCGAGGATCACAATGTGTCCTGCCGTAATCGCCACAAAGAGTCGTACCATCAAAGCAAATGGCTTGGTAAACAAACCAATGATCTCAACCGGAACGATAATTAAAAGCATTGCTGGTGGAACACCTGGAGTCATAAATACATGCTTCCAGTAGTCCTTATTTCCATTCACATTTGTGATGATGAAAGTCAGGATAGCAAGTGTACAAGTCACCGCGATATTACCTGTAAGGTTCGCAGCTCCCGGAAGAAGTCCAAGAAGGTTACCAAACCAGATAAACAAGAATAAAGTCAAAAGGTATGGCACAAATCTTTTGTACTGGGGCCCGATTGACTTTTTAGCAATCTCATCTCTTACAAAGATCACAATCGGCTCAATCAGTGCCGCAGCTCCTTTAGGAGCAGCTGTACCATTCTTTTTGTAATGACTTGCTGCGGAAAGAGAAATCCACAATAAGAAAATCATTACGATGAAGAGCATAACCACATTTTTAGTGATGGAAAGCTCGATGAAGCTACCTTCATCTACACGGCCAAGATGATCGTGCTCATCAATGAAATATCCTTCGTGAGCGTACTCTTTACCAAAAGCGTGCGTCTCATGATTTTGAAAATCTGTTGATGAAAAGAATTCCAAACCACGGTCACCAGAATAAACGATAACTGGCAGTGGAAGAGTGACATGGGTATGTCCAAAAGTAGCAAAATGCCACTCATGTGAATCCTTCACGTGATGCATGATAAAGCTAGTCTTATCCTCCTCGGATCCGGCCGCCATGGTAGGTGTAGAGAACACCATCATACATGCTGATAATAAAAGACTTAGTGCAACTATTTTGCGCATAATTCGCTCTTTTTTTAGCGGGCTACTTCGAAATCGGGCGCAAGTTAGATATAAAGGTGTAGATATCAAAAGCTAAGTAGAACAAAAAAATAACAAAGAAATCCGCGATAAACAGAATAATATTTTCCGT
>CAZLUY010000177.1:0-4700 GCA_964562785.1 uncultured Limnohabitans sp.
AAAGGTGACTTTCCCCGATCCAAGCGATATAGATCTATCAGGTTTCCCTACGACAACATGGCCTGATAACGTTGAAAATCCAACTCAGGACGATGTCTATGACTCTTCAACAGGGAATTTTCTTGAAAACCCAGTTGCAGGTCAGGTTCATATTTGGAGAGTAAGTGTGAGTTACACGAAAACTTCTCAAATAAGTAGATCTGCAGTAGGAATTATCTTGAAAATTGAGAATCCTAACCCTGCTTCAACCTTTTCGGAACAATATATACAGGTTACACCCGAGGCATTAGATGAAGGTCAATTAGTTTTTAATGCCATTACAATTGCTGATGACTTGAGTATAGGAGGCGGTTATGAATTTTTCCTTACGACAGATGTAGACAAGGCCTTTCCTGCCACCATCACTTCCATTACCAGAATTTCGCTTCAAAATTAATCCAGAAACCCTAATTTTATTATCTGCTGACACAAGAGCATCACAATGACATAAACTCCCGATACCAGTAACAATGAAAAAACTTTTATTGCTGATTTTTCTCGCACCATTAGGCTTGTTTGCTCAATCACCTGAAAACAATGAAGTGTTTCAGCTAATTCCTGTAACAACAACGGAGATGAATGGAATACTTAATCCTGTTGCTGGATCGGTGGTGTTCAATACCGATTCGGCTGCAATGTTTTATTTTGACGGTGCCGCATGGGTACAACAAATTCCAGGCACCGGGAAACCTTCAACAGCTGGTCAGGTAATTATAAATCAGGATATAACCATTCAGGTATCTGCAGATGCTGCCGCAATTACACCACAAGCAACCAATTTCACCCCGTTGATTTATCCTGATCCAAGTGACCTACAGATCTCATTCCCACCAATTACTCAATGGCCCGACAATGAGGAGAATCCTGGAGACGATGCTGTCTATAATTCCACAACTAATGCTTTTTTGGAGAACCAGATACTCGGCCAAACTCATATTTGGAGAATAATAGTAGAGTATATTAAACCCAGTCAAGAACGAAATAATGCCATTGGTATAATCTTCAGAACCGAAACCTCCTCGGGATTCTCACAGGATTATACCCAAGTCACACCTCAAGGTATATCAAACGGTGAATTAGTATTTAATGTCATTACAATAGCAGACGAAACCAGTTTAGCAGATGGATATACTTTTTCAGCTAGTACCGATGCAGATAACCCCATTACGTTAATATTCAAATCTATAACCAGAGTATCTCTTCAGAATTAACCCAACTTCAACATAAACCTAAAATTTCAATCCGAAAATCTCTATTAAGTTCGAGGTCTGAAAAAAATATCACCCGCAATAACAGATCACCAAAAATTGAAAAAACTATTTTATTTAATTCTATTTATTCCATTTGGGCTTTTTGCTCAGACACCTGAAGCCGACGAGCTTGTTTTGATACAGGAGGTTGCTACCACCGCAGATATGGAAGGAATTACCGGGGTAGTTCAGGGATCACTGATTTTCAATGTTGAAGAGAGTGCAATTTATTACTATGATGGCACGCAGTGGATTAATACCAGGAGAACATCATTTAGTGGCACCTTCACTATTTCAGAAAACCAAGTCGCTAATCTGGCAAATCAAAATCAAACGACTACGGCTCTGGATATTAATGTGACTGTTGTTCCTTTCAGGCCTAGCCGTGTGGAGTTCGTGGCTTATGCCAACGTGGATGTTGTTAATCTCAGTGACGATAACTCCACAGGAAACAATAATAATAACACCAAAGAAAACACCTTTGGTTATATGAGTGGCTTTGCTCAATTAGAGGCAGATGGAAGCATCACCCAGCAAGTCATATCAGGCGGAGGCAGCGCTAATTCTATTAACGATATTACACGGTTCGCCAGCAACCTCGCTTGCATTGGAATTCGATACGCAAATCAGAACGGGGATCAAAGAGGCCTTACGACTGCGAGCTTCGTAGAATTCACCGACAATGGTTTTACCATTCAGTCCAATCGGAGAGATGATGCTCTTTTGGTGATTTATACTGCATATCAGTAAGCAAGGGACATGAGAAAAATATTTCTGCTTCTTTTCTTTGCCCCTTTTTACTCCATTGCTCAAACTCCCGAAGCAGAAGAGTTACTGGTAGTGCAACCTGTGACTGATATTACCACCATGAATAATATTGCCAATCCTTTTACTGGTTCGCTAGTATTTAATGTGGCAGAAGAAGCCTTTTTCTACTATGACGGGACTCGTTGGATCAATACAAAAAGGACCGTATACAGCGGTTCATTCTTAATAAGTAGCAATGGGCAATTAGAAATAAGTGATGTGCCATTTCAACCTAGCAGAGTAGTATTTGTAGCCTTCGCTAATGTTGATGGAAATCTACTAACAGCGGACAACCAGGTTGGAAATAACAACACCGGGATCAACAATAGTTTTGGTTACATGACTGGCTACGCACAAAAAATAACCGGTAGCTTAACACCTGATCAGCAGGTTATCTGCGGAGGAGGGAGCGGAAACTCTATAGATGATATTTCGCGATATGCCTCAGACTCTCAATGCATAGGCGTTCGATACGGAAATCGACGAGGTGATCAATTAGGCCTCACTACAGCTACCTTTTTAACCTTTGATGATGACGGTTTCACAATTAATGTCACGAATAGTGACGATAACCTAATTGTGAAATACACAGCATTTCAATAAAGGAAATCAATACCCATACTTCTCGCCCCAGTTTCTTTTAAGATTCTTCCGAAGCTCATTTTCCCTAGCATTTTCTCCAGGGTCGTAGATTTTGGTTCCTGAGATTTCTTCCGGTAAAAACTCCTGCTTCACAAAATTCCCCGGGAAGTCATGTGAATACTTATAGGCCTTCCCATAGTTCAAATCCTTCATAAGCTTGGTTGGAGCATTTCGTAGGTGAAGTGGAACGGACAAATCTCCTTTTTCCTTAACCAAGGCCTGAGCTTTGGCTATGGCCATATAAGAAGCATTGCTTTTGGCGGAAGATGCCAGGTAGGTCACGCATTGAGATAGAATAATTCTGGATTCAGGATAGCCAATCAGGTTAACCGCTTCAAAACAATTGGTAGCAAGAAGTAAGGCATTGGGATTAGCGTTGCCAATATCTTCAGAGGCAAGAATTACCAATCGACGGGCGATAAACTTTACATCCTCCCCTCCTTCTATCATCCTGGCAAGCCAATACACTGCAGCATTCGGATCTGAACCCCGAATGGATTTGATAAAAGCAGAAATAATATCATAGTGCTGCTCTCCGGACTTGTCATATAAGGCAACCTTCTGCTGGGCAATCTCCATTACCATCTTATCGGTAATCACCTTTTTCTCTCCTCCTATTCCATCCAGAACTATCTCCAGTAAGTTCAAGAGCTTTCTCCCATCGCCACCTGAAATCCTAAGGAGTGCATCACTTTCCTTTACCTCCACTTTCAGCTTCTTCAAATCAGTGTCTTCAGCTAGCGCCTGATTGACCATTGCCAAAAGCTCCTCTTTGCCCAATGGGTTTAAGGTAAATACCTGACATCTGGATAGTAATGCCGCATTCACCTCAAAAGAAGGGTTTTCCGTGGTAGCGCCAATGAGTCGAATAATCCCTTTTTCCACAGCGCCAAGCAGAGCATCCTGCTGAGATTTATTAAAGCGATGGATCTCATCGATGAATAAAACCACCCCGGTCTGGAACTTGGCTTTTTGAATTACCTCCCTAATGTCCTTCACCCCGGAGCTGATTGCCGAAAGCGTGTAAAAAGGAACCTTTATCTCGTTCGCAATGATATTTGCGATGGTTGTCTTACCCACCCCGGGAGGTCCCCAAAGAATCAAAGAAGGGACATTCCCTGACTTGATAGCCTTATACAGAAATGACTCAGGTGATGAGAGATGATCCTGACCGATTAAATCTTCCAACCGGGTTGGCCGCATACGTTCCGCTAAGGGAGTGGGATTCATAATATTGAGCTTTGAAGCAAGTTAGCACAAATTAAAAAAGGCCTTTTCAGGCCTTCGCATAATTGACAAAAACTGTCTCTTGAGTTTAGAGAGATTTCAACACTTTTTCGAAGCCTTCCAGCTGATCATCATCGAAATCATGGTGGGTTACGAAACGGACAAGATCAGCCCCGAATCCAACTCCTTTAACTCCTTTCCCCTCCAGGTTAGCCAGGAAATTCGCTGGAGTAATTCCGTCAAGTCTGGCAATAACGATATTGGTTGCAACGGGAAAAACTTCTGTAACCACTCCTACTTGGGAAAGTACTTTGCCCAAGGCTCTTGCCCTCTTATGATCTTCCTTCAAGCGGTTAACCTGATTATCCAAAGCATAAATTCCTGCTGCCGCAAGGAACCCAGCTTGTCTCATTCCTCCACCAAAAACCTTTCGAACTTTTCTAGCTCTTTTGATATCTGCTTTACTCCCCAAAAGAACAGAACCGACAGGACATCCTAAGCCCTTACTTAGGCAAATGGATATGGTATCAAATTGCTCTCCCCAGCTTTTGGGGTCATCTCCTGTCTCTACAAGCGCATTAAAAAATCTGGCTCCATCCAGATGTAGCTTGAGTCCATTTTGCTCACAAACTTCACGAATCGACCTTACTTCATCCAAGGTGTAAATACTTCCTCCACCTTTCTTCATAGTATTCTACAGCGAAACAAGGGTGGTTTCAGGAGCGTGAACATCAT
>CAZLUY010000178.1:0-5910 GCA_964562785.1 uncultured Limnohabitans sp.
GATGATTTGGTAAGATTGACAGAAATCCGAATCAAAAGAATCTCCAAATTCGATGCCTTTAAGGCTGATGAATTGATGAAAAGGCTTCAGGACGAATTGGATCAGGTCAATTACAACCTTGAAAACCTTACAGAATATGCCATAGCATATTATCAGAAGCTATTAGATAAGTACGGAAAGGGACGAGAGCGTAAAACTGAGATCAAGGCATTCGACACCATTAAGGCTACAGTAGTTGCTGCAAATAATGCTAAGCTTTATGTGAATCGTAAGGATGGCTTCGTTGGCTATGGCTTGAAGAAGGAAGAATTCGTAAGCGAATGCTCCGATATGGATGATATCCTCGTAATCCGAAAGGATGGCATCTGCATGGTGTCCAGGATCCAGGAGAAGAATTTCATGGGTAAGGACATTCTTTATGTTGGTGTATTCCGAAAGGGGGATGAGCGTATGGTGTATAACCTGGCCTATCTTGATGGATCTACCGGGAGAGCCATGGTGAAAAGGTTCCAGGTGCTCGCCGTGACCCGAGATAAGGAATATGTACTTACGAAAGGCAGTAAGGGGTCGAAAGTCCTTTACCTAACAGCAAATCCTAATGGAGAGGCTGAAATTGTAAGCATCACGCTAACTCAAGGCGCTAAGGCAAGAGTGAAGGTCTTTGATTTCGATTTTGCTTCCCTTGATATTAAGGGTAGAGGAGCAGGAGGTAATATTTTGACCAGACATCCGGTGCGAAAAATTGTGCTCAAGATGGAAGGGGTATCCACTCTTGGCGGATTGGACATTTACTATGATTCAACTGTAGGAAGGCTTAATACTGATGAAAGAGGTGAGCTTATTGATAATTTCCTAGGTGATGATAGAATTCTGGCCATTTATAAAAATGGTGAATATGAGTTGACCACTTTTGAAGTCACCAATCGCTACGATGCGCCTAATCTCCTGCTTATCCAGAAATTCGATCCAGAAAAGGTCATTTCTGTGATCTATTATGATGGAAATAGTAAATCACACTTTGTGAAGCGATTCCAGGTTGAGACCAGTACGCTCAATAAGAGATTCAATTTCATCACTGATCATAGGATGTCTAAGCTACTTATTGCATCCACAGAAAAACAGCCTCAGGTGAAAGCTACTCTATTGAAAAACAAGGAAAAAGTAGAGATGGAATATGATCTGGATATGTTGATTGATGTGAAGGGCTGGAAGGCTATAGGCAATAAACTGAGCAATTATCCGGTTAAGAAGCTAGTCTTACTTGAACCTGAGGTGACCGAACCTCCTGCAGATGAGTCTACGGAGGAGCCAGTAGTTGAAAAGAAGCCCCAGGAGCCAGCTAAGGTTGATAAGATTGAGCCGGAAGTCAAGGCAACTGAAACGAAAAAAGCAGAGGAGACTCCAAAGCCTGAAAGTAAAGCTTCACCAGACGAGGATATTGAGGTGGGAACAACCATAGACTTATCTCCTAAGAAGAAGGATGACGAGGAACAACTTGGCTTATTTTGAGTGCAGAGAATAATTCTCTAACTCAATCAAGGGCCTTCAAAAAAGCCTTTAAGACCTATCTTTCAGATTACGTTACCCCGCACAAAAAAGAAAAGATCAAAGAAATCCTTGGTCACAGGACAAGGCATTTTACTGTAGTTCTAGAGGATATCTATAAACCTCATAATGCTAGTGCAGTGCTTCGAACAGCAGATTGCTTTGGCGTTCAGGACGTTCATGTGATTGAGAAATCCCGAGAATACCATATTAATCCTTATGTTACTCGTGGAGCTGCTCAATGGGTTGATTTGCATAAATATTACAATCCCTCTGGATCCTCCGTCCAGGATTGTTTGAGCTCTTTAAAAAATCAAGGCTATAAGATTGTAGGGACCAGCCCTGAGAAAGGCTCTATTCCAATTCAAGAGCTAAACCCTAAGGATAAAACGGCTCTCGTTTTTGGAAATGAGCATGCGGGGATTTCTGATGAGGTGAAGGAGAACTGTGACGCCTTGGTGCACATTCCCATGATGGGTTTTTCAGAAAGCTTTAATATTTCTGTTGCGGCTGCTATTTGCCTTTATGAGCTCACCAGCAGAATACAGAATACCAATCATTCAAACTATTGGTTATCCGATGAGGATAAAGGGGAGATTGAGTATTGCTGGTTTAGGGATATTGTGAAAAATGTCGAGGCTCATGAAGCAAAATTTCTAAAGAGCTGGGAAGAATAAGCCTGGCTTAAACTCGACTTTTGCCAGTCAAGAGAAAGTGAATGGATAGAATTCCTCAATTTTTTATCTTTCCTAAATTCTCACCCAATTAATTATGAAGAAGTTTCTCCTAGGCCTTTTGGCTTTAATCCTTGTCTTATGTGCTACTGTCGTGATTTATGGACTCTATCAGTTCAGAGATAGGCACGATGGCTATTGGCTTGACCTCAGGCTTGAAAGTGAGCAAGTTGGCGAAGTGAAGGCAGGTTTTGCAAAAGTTGATATCAGTCCAACCATAACCGATACCTGGGTAGATGTAAATGGAGATGCCAGGTTTATTCCTGAAGATGGAGATACCTGGGAGGATGTCAATGGTAATGGGAAATTCGACGGGGTTTGGATGGCTGGGTTCCAGAATGCCAGAGCCGCTCAGGGAATTTTGGATCCTTTATGGGCTCGAGCAATGGTTTTGGATGATGGGGAGCACCAAATCGGGCTTTGTGTCATTGATATGATTGGTTTTGGGAATGATGAAGTGATTCAAACCCGCAAGATGATCCATGAGAGTAATCCAGAATTGGATTATGTGATGATTGCAAGTACGCATGTGCACTCTTCGCCTGATTTAATGGGTATGTGGGGTCCATCAGATTATGAGAGAGGAGTAGATCCAGAGTATTTGACCTTTGTTCAAGAGGGAATTGAAAATGCTATTAATCAAGCATTTGAGACGAGGGTGCCAGCTAGATTTAAATTCGTAGAGGAGGGAGAGAAGCTTAAGCCTCTTGTTGGTGATACGAGAGACCCTCAGGTTTTCGATGCAGGACTAAAATTGATGCAAGCCCTTGATAAAGAGACTGGAGAAACAATTGGTACCCTTATGAATTGGGGAAATCATCCGGAGACGCTTTGGTCAGAAAATCTATTAATAACCTCTGATTTTGCAGATTCATGGAGAAATCTTGTTGAGGGAGGAATTGAAAAGACTGATGGTACAATGATGCAAGGAACAGGAGGAGTTGCCATTTTTCTAAATGGAGCCATCGGTGGATTGATGACTACACATCCCGGGATGAGTATCACAGATCCTGTAACAGGTGAATCATTTGAGGCTACTACGGAAGAGAAGGTTAAAGCACAGGGCAGGGCCCTTGCAGTGGCTACCTTGGAAACTTTGGCAGATTCCACGGCTGTGATTCTGGAAGAGGCGAATTTATCCGTTCGAGCCAAAAGCCTAGAGTTGAAAATGGATAATGAGCTATTCCATTTGGCAGCTTTTCTTGGAATCTTTGATCGTGGATTTACTCAATGGAAACATATCCGTTCAGAGGTTTCTGCCTGGAAATTTGGACCAGCAACATTCCTTCATGCCCCCGGAGAGCTTTATCCAGAAATATTACATGGAGGAGTAGAGTCACCTGAAGGAGGAGATTTCGGGATAGATCCATTAGAAATTCCTCCGCTTCAAACCAAAATCCCGGGGCAGTTCAAATTTTTTGGAGGTATGTCCAATGATATGATTGGTTACATTGTTCCAAAAAGCCAATGGGATACAGAAAAGCCATACACCTATGGTAATCATGATGCACCTTATGGTGAAGTCAATTCCTTGGGCCCAGAAACAGCACCTGCACTTCATTCAGCCATCCTTTCGATACTTGAGGACTTACAATAGAGAAAATCATACTCAATTAAGAGCCCTGCATACGCAGGGCTTTTTTGTTACTATATAAATATAAAAATACAATAATCGTAACATTTGTAATAATATTGTAACTTTATGATATGATTACAGAAAGCCCTGTTTTGAGCAAGAGCGAAAGAGCTATTCTTGATAGTTCAAAGGCTCTTTTTTGGAAGTATGGAGTCAAAAAAGTCTCTGTAGAGGAAATCTGCAAAGAAGCTGGGGTGAGTAAGATGACCTTTTATCGATCTTTCAAAAATAAGGTTGATCTCGTCAGTGTGATGTTGGATCAGATCACTACCGATGGCCTGCGCCAATATCAAGAGATTATGAATCAGGATTTGTCCTTTCCTGAGAAGGTGAATAAGCTCATTCTTATGAAGCATCATAATGCTGAAGGAATTAGTGAGGAGTTTGTTCGCGATGTTTTCTTGAGTGATCAGGAAGAATGGCAAAAGAAGATTCAAGCCTATCAGGCTTTTGCCAGAGGTGAATTGAGAAAGGATTTTGAAAAAGCCCAAAAAGAAGGCTGGATAAGAGAGGATTTGAGTATTGATTTCATTCTCTACATTCTGGAGGATATGCAGCTTAAGGTGAAGAGCCCACAATTTTTGGCTTTACATAAGAATGATCTACATCGGTCTATCATGGAGGTTACCAAGTTTTTCTTCTATGGCGTAATACCTGTAAAGGAGCATAAAAGTGAGTAGACCCATCCTCATATTGCTCTTTCTGCTTTCCTTTTCATGGAAAGGTATGGCTCAAAACACATTCAATTTTGATGGTCAGCTTTCTGGAATCGGGAATTTTTCTCCTGATGCTGAAGCGAGAGGGCTTTTCAATATTCGCTACTTGCCGGAAGTCAATTACGATTGGGTGTTGAATGAAAACAATAGCTGGTATTTTGAGGCTTCCGCCAATGTTTGGGGTTCAGCATATCTCTACAAAGATTCTGCACAGGTAGATGGAAATATTACTCCTTACAGAATATGGACAAGGTTTTCCGGTAAACGCTATGAAGTCAGGGTAGGTCTACAAAAGATTGATTTTGGTTCGGCTATGATTTTAAGACCACTTCAATGGTTCAATCAAATAGATCCAAGGGACCCTCTCGCTATTACGGATGGAGTAAACGCGGTTCTGGGTAGGTATTATTTTAAGAACAACGCAAATATTTGGGTTTGGGGATTATATGGAAATGAAGAACCAAGAGGTTTGGATTTAGTGAGCTCTTATAGAAAGGCTCCCGAATTTGGTACAAGGTTTCAGACCCCTGTTCCCAAAGGGGAGTTGGCATTTTCCTATCACCATCGAAAGGCCGATCTAACCAATCTTCCAGGTTTTGAGGAACGGATGGATTTGGAGCAAATTCCTGAAAATCGCTTTGGTCTCGATGGCAAATGGGATGTTGGTATTGGATTATGGGTTGAGGGAGCATATGTCCTAAAACAAGAAGGTCTGGGAAATGAATTCCTAGGTGCCCTGGGCGCCGATTATACTTTCCCCTTGGGAAGCGGACTAAATGTGGTGATGGAGCATCTCTATGTGGAGTACGATCTGGAAGCAGTGGATTTTCAGACCAGGTCAAATACTACTGCACTGAATATTAGCTATCCGATTGGTTTTTTTGACAACCTCAGCCTCTTTATGACCTATAGTTGGGAGGTTGAGGCGGCTTCTTTTTTTCTAAATTACCAACATGACTTTAATCGAGTGACTACCTACCTAATGGCATATTATACACCCGATACAAGGCTGAATTTTGGCAACGAAGACAACGAGTTTATAAGCAATTTTTCGGGCCCGGGAATTCGCCTGATGGTTTTATGGAATCACTAAGAAATAATGAAAAAGCAGACTATGGAGAATGAACATATAATATCGATCAAGAATGTGGTGAAAAAATTTCCGGTAGGGGGCAATAAAAACAAATCTCCAAAGGCACTTGAAATTCGAGTAGCTCCTAATCCGCCTTCTTCTACAGTGCCAGGAATGGTGTCTATAGTTGTACTTAGGGGCGTGGAT
>CAZLUY010000179.1:0-2924 GCA_964562785.1 uncultured Limnohabitans sp.
GTAGGATAAGGCACGCACATTCAGGAAATACAACCTATCGGAATCTGCCATCCTAAATGCTTGGTCCTTTCCAGTATTGTTCGCCCTTTTGGAATCAAAGAAGGAGAGAGCAAGTACAATCCCAATGGACAAGACACCAAAAATCTTGAGTATCCGGATCAGCTCTGGAGTAAATACAGGGTCATTCGTTTGTTTACGGGGCATCGGAAGACTGGCCTAAGAGTTTGGACAGTTCTGTTTGAAGTAAAACCCAGGCCTCTTCTATATGTTTATGCTCAACATCCGTTTGCCCTATAACCCATCGGATCACATATTTACCATCTAGCTTCGTGTGCGAAAAAAAGACTTTGCTGGTCTCATTTACTGCTGACATCCAGGATTCATTTATTTCATTTAGCCTTTCTAGGCTAAGGTCTGAATCCACGTATCGAAAACAGATGGTGTTGAAGATAACAGGCGCCAATATTTCCAGGCCTTTATTTGACTGAATCCAACCCTTCGCGACTTGAGTCAGTTTCATATGGTTTCGTAGCTTCTCCTGAAGGCCAGATATTCCATAAGAGCGGATGACAAACCATAATTTCAATGCTCTAAACCTTCTCCCAAGAGGTATACCCCAATCCCTGTAATTATTCACTTGGTTATCCGAACTGGTTTTGAGGTATTCAGGAGTCATTTCAAAGGCTTGTACGAGATCCCCTGCATTTTTCAAGAACATTACCGTACAATCAAAATTTGTCATCATCCATTTGTGAGGATTGAAAACATAACTATCTGCTTCATCATGGCCAGCCATCAAATGTTGGTATTCGGGTAGGAGCAAGGCTGTTCCAGCGTAAGCCGCATCTATATGATGCCAAATCCCGTGGTTCTTTGTGATTGCAGTAATCTTACCTATTGGATCTACTGCCGTTGAACTCGTTGTTCCAAGTGCAGAAATAACAATCAATGGCTTTTTTCCGCCTTTAATGTCTTCTTGAATTGCTTTATCCAACTCTTCGGGAATCATGGCAAATTCTTCATCAACTGGGACCCTCACCAGGTTAACGAGACCAATACCACTTATTTTAATGGCTTTGTCAATGGAGGAGTGTACATGAGAAGAAGCATAAACTCTGAAATTCTCATTTCCCTTGAACCCTTCACCATTAATTTGAAGTGAAGTGGCCTTTTCTCGAGCTGCAATAATTGCACTAAGGGAAGCCGTACTCGCAGTATCATGAATACTTCCTTTCCAGTTGCTATTTATTCCTTTTGCATCTCTCAGCCAATCGCAAATCCGTTCCTCGAGTTCTGCTGCGGCAGGGGAGGTCAACCAGGACATACATTGCGCCCCTAGTGTTGACATTAGCATTTCTGCAAGTATTGAGGGCTCGGAATTATTTGCTGGGAAATAAGCAAAAAAACCTGGATGCTGCCAATGGGTCATTCCAGGTATGATAATCTCTTCAAAATCCTTGAAAATGGCGTCAAAGGACTCTCCATTTTGAGGTGCATTTTTCGGAAGCTGGGAGATGATTTGACCAGGCTGGACATCTGGAGTTACAGGAAGTTGATCTTTGGTTTCCAAAAAATCAGCCATCCAGTCCACCATTTGGTGGGCTCTTTCTCGGAATTCTTTCTTATCCATGATCAATGAACATAAGAGCCTGCATTAATATCTATGGTTGCCCCGGTAGCATGGTCAGCCATACCAGAACAAAGTAAAGTGACCATTGGGGCCAAATCTTGTGGCTCAGTTAGTGAATTAAGTGCTATATCATTTAAGGCAAAGTCTTCACCGTATTCGGATAGGATTTCATCTGCCATATCTGTTCTGGTAAAACCAGGAGCAATAAGAAATGCCTTAATTCCATCTTTTCCATAATGCCTGGCAATGGTCCTTGTCAAACTCACCACTGCGCCTTTGGAAGCGGCATAAGCGATATAGTCCTTTGTATCACCCCTGAATGCCGCTCTGGAAGAAATATTAACGATTCGGCCTTGATTGTTCTTTATAGCATGCTCGACAAATTCTTTACATAGAATGGCTAATGATGTTGAATTAACCGCTAAGGTCTCTTCCCAAAGCTTCAACCATTCTGAAGTATCTAAGTCATCCGGAGCTGATCTCGCTATTCCAGCATTATTAACAATTCCTGAAATAGCACCATATTTCTCTATTAAAGCTGGTACAAATCCAATTACCTGATCAGGCTTTGTTAAATCGCAGGGAGCGAGATAGGCCCTATTCGGCAATTCCTTTTGTAGTTCTGCTGCAGGCCCGGAATTTGAGTTGAAATGAATAATTACCTCAGCTCCTGATTTTGATAATTGCAAGGCAATAGCTCTCCCAATACCTCTTGATGCACCAGTAACCAATATTTTTTGACCTTTTAGGGATATGTTCATAGGATCTAATTTTTAACCAAAAGCGATTCGAGTTCATCAACAAAGGCATCTGTTGCCACATTTTTCCCTGAAGAAACCAAATGAATCTGATCTGAAAAAAGAGTTGGATCATCGATAAGAGAGGAGTGGTTAATTAGTTGAAACCTTTCTTCCTCCTCAGTCGAAACTTCCATTGCCAAATATGGAGCTACATAAATAATCAGTCGACTCCCTTTGCTTTCTACATATGCTTGAACTTCTTTAAGCAAATCATTTCCCAAATCGGTACATATGACCTGAGTTTCCTCATTTCGTTCCTTCATTCCCAAATAATCAGGATATCCATAATCTCCTTTTTCATCAAACCGGTACTTGTATCCAGGTTTAATCAGCCCTACCAGACTGGGAAAAAGTAGTTGGGAATTGTAGTAACCGAAACCCAAAAAGGGAACCCAGTTTGAATTCCTTAATAGGCCTATCTTGGACTGGTCGGTCTTCGCGTAATAGTCTTGAACATAGTTGCGTGACCCAAAAGGCAAGAATTTAAAGTCAGC
>CAZLUY010000180.1:0-3813 GCA_964562785.1 uncultured Limnohabitans sp.
CTTTGACCGGTGGAGACGAAATCAAACCAGGGTTAAAAGACTTCGATGAGCTCGCTGATATCCTTGAAACCCTTGAAATCGAGGATTAAGTCCTAGTGATCGTCCCAAAGGTCGCTTAAGTCATAAGGACTTCCTTCTCCGGTAAAGAAGGTTCCATCAACAAACCGGTGTGATGTACCAATATCGTTCAATTGAGTCAGGTCTTCCTCACTCAATTCTAAGGCCGACGCTTGGAAATTCTGCGTGATTCTTCCCTGGTTGATGCTTTTGGGAATCACTGCGATATTTCTACTGATAGACCAGGCAATCAATACCTGCCCAGCAGTAACTCCATGTTTACCAGCTATAGCTAAAACCTTAGAATCGGTCAGCAATTTTGGATCATTTTCATGCTGCTTAGATCTGGAATCTGGTGAGCCCAATGGTGAATAAGCTGTCATCAAAATGTTTCTTGAAGTACAATATTCGACCAAACCATATTGAGGTAAGAAAGGATGCATCTCCACTTGATTCATTTCTGGTTGCTGCCCCCCAACAGCCTTGAGTTCCTCCAGCTTATGCTGATTAAAGTTTGATACTCCAATATGACGCACAAGACCAGAACCTTTGAGACTTTGCATAGCCTTCCAGGTTTCACCAAGAGGAATTTCATCATAGGTGTAGAAATCATCACGCACCTTGGCAAAGGTCACCCCTTCTCTGAACGCAATCGGCCAATGAACAAGGTAAAGGTCAAGATATTCAAGACCTAAATCCTTTAATGTTCCTTCAGCTGCTAATCTAACTTCATCTTCGTGATGTGCATTATTCCAAAGTTTGGAAGTCACAAAAAGATCATCTCTGGTAACCAGCCCATCTTTAATCGCCTGAGCTATCCCTTCACCTACTTCTTTTTCATTCTGATAGATTTTCGCACAATCTATATGTTTATAGCCTGCTTCTATGGCCCAATAAACAGCTTGTCTTACCTGACCTGGTTCGCTTTTCCAGGTTCCTAGCCCTAGAATAGGTAATTCATCTCCGTTCTGAAATTTTAGCGTTTTCATGGCAAAAAGGATTTTATCTAAAAACTTGACCTGTTAATCTCTGGTTTTTTCTTCAAGGTAATGCTTAAATCGATTCATTACCCAAAGGTGAATTCTTGCCTGTGTGTTTATGTAAATAAACCAAGGTAATCTTGGTACAAATTCATGAATTGCTGAAATAATATATCGACCATTAAGTACTCCTCTAAACTCCAACCAACCATAATCAAACCTCTTTACTAACCATCCTCCGGTGATATAAAAAAGCTGTCGATCTTCATCACTTCTATCTGGAATCATGGTCAATTGGAGCATCGGCTTTTTACCCCAGAGTAAATGGAATCCTAATTCTCCATTTTCACTAGTCTTGCCATTAATCAGGAAACTAAAAAAGGTAGGCAACCAAATATTGTATCTGTTACCTACCCAGGTCGCGGAATGGCCATTAGTGTTCTGCATTCTCTGAATACTTCGAACCGTATTCTTCACTCCTACTTTCTTGACAAATTCAGGCAAAAGGGGCTCCTCCGTTGATTCTAGAGCGATTTTCACAGATTCTTCAAAATCCAGATATTGAATTTGCTTTGCCTTGAAGGCCATTTCCTCAGTCACGACCAAAGTATGCTTGAGGCTTTCGACAAGAGGATAGACCAGTTGAGGAGGGCCTTCTCCAAAAAGCCCAACCCAGAACTTTGATAAGCCTAAAGAAAACACCGGTACAGAAAAGACAAACCTCTTTTTGCCCATTACCTCGGCAGTTTTTTCTATCATCTTCCTGTAAGGCATGATATCATCCCCACCTATTTCAATAGATCTACCATATACCTCTTCATTACCAACGCAGGTATCCATAATATCAAGGGTATCTCTTAAAGATATGGGTTGAGTCATAGACTCAGTCCACTTAGGACACATCAAGACAGGTAAATTCTTAACAAGATTCTTGATCATGTCAAAGGATGAGCCCCCTGGGCCAACAATGATCGAAGCCCTTAATGCCGTAAGCTTTGCCGTTCTCGAACCAAGTGTCCTTTCAACTTCGAGGCGACTCATCAAATGCCTTGATAACTCTGCTTCTGGTTCATTTGGAACAAGACCTCCTAGATAAATGATCTGCTTGACCTTAGTCAGTGCAGCCGCCCTACTGAAATTATCTGCTAGTAATAAATCCGTATCCTCAAAGCTGCCTTGATTCAACCGTGTACTTGCACTCATAGAGTGAATCAGATAAATCGCAACATCTACCCCAGCGAGAGCTTCAGTTGTGGAAGAAATTGAATACAATTCAACTTGCCTCCATTCTACGTTTGGATTAGGGTTGTTTTTGACCTCTTTCCGGCTAAGACCAATCAGATTATACTTTTCATGGAAATGATGAATAAACCAACGTCCGATATAACCGGATGCACCTGCAATTGCAACAGTAAGTTTTCTATTGTTGAAGGAAGAGTCCATGGGATATAAATATAAACCCCACAGAAAGAAAGGAGTTTATTTTTTCTTGGCTAGCTCAGAGGCTTTAGTAGTCAAAAAATACTTCGTTTTCATAAAGTCCACTTCCCACTCAGGGAGAGCCCCCTTCTTAAAATAGTCGAGAAACCGTTCTGTTACTTGTTCGAAATGTGCCTCATGGCCTATCCTATAAGAATCAGGGATATTTACTCTGAACATGCCTGATTCAACTTCTTCCAAATCAACTCCAGGAAAATTAATTTGTAGATCGGTAATCAAGCTTTCCAATTCAGAAGAATTATCCTCCAATAATTCTACATAAAGGTTCGGTATGAAACTCTCTTGCTCTCCTTGCTTAATGATCAAATTCGCCTTTGTTCCTCTCATTTGACTGAAATGCGTATCGCCGGCACCCTCTGGAGCTTGAAATTCCCAAGTCACACTGACTTTAGCATTCACACCGTTCAGCGTATAAATCATTTCTCCATTACACTCCACATCCATGTAATCTTTCCCTAATTCCTGACCTGTCACTTTTAGGAATTGATCAGAAGTAAGCCTGGTGGACCAAAGATTTGAGGAAATGATTTCCAGATCCTCTGAGCTTAAGTTTTGTTCTGATGCCAGACTCCATTGAATCAGGTCAACCAAATGTGTGGTTACATCTACCAGCCCATCCCCTTCAACTTTAGAGTCGAAAAACCAATCCGGTCTAACCAATGGTTTCCCCGACACGGTTTTATAAAAATGATGAACGGATTCTTTTGATATACCAGGATTATCTGGGGTTCCTTTTACCTGAGTCCCAAAAACAGTCTCGTGCCTAGATAATTCTTTTTGAAGGATGGAAGTGATTTCATAACGCTCAGTCATAATGTCAAACAAAATGAGATCATTCTGTTCTGCAATAGTAAAAGCTTCTAGAAGTTTATTATAACCTTCTATATTGATAACCAAAGGTTTATCTGCATATATATGAAACCCGGCTTTAATAGCTTCAAGGATATAATCTATCTTCTGATCATTTTTACCGGCAACTACCATTACATTACCCGGAGCCATTTGAACCATCTCTTCTAAAGGATCATTTGACCTACTGAGGTTAATTTTCCATTCTGTAGGATTCTGACTTCTCGAGTTATATCCCTCAATGCGAGTGATGTAATCGTCGAGTTCTGGACCTTCTTGAGCAAAAACATAAATGGTCGAATCAACCTCTTCATACATGTCCTTATGAATCAGGCCAGCATGAAAATGTCCCGGAGCCAAACTCATGATTCGAATAGAACTTTCATTCCCTGACATTTCCGATTTCTCCATTTGACTAGAACAAGCA
>CAZLUY010000181.1:0-2481 GCA_964562785.1 uncultured Limnohabitans sp.
AGACTTCGCTATAGATAGCGATAGTTTCCAGGCTCAGGCTGGAGCTGGGCTAAAAAGGAATAAGATTAAAAAGCAGATTGAAAAGCAAGCCCAATTCCCATTAGAATCCTTTATCTCGGAAAGTATTCAGGGTATTAAGGATAGGCTTCAGCTACGAACACCTCTTGTCACAATTGGTATCCAGGATTTGGAAGTTCGCCCTAATGGATTCTATCCAAAGGAGACTGAGCTACTCATACATTTTGAAGCTGAAGGAAAGGTAGAAGTAACTTCAAGTATTCAATAACCCAGGGATGCTCATCTTCATTACTTCTGACAGATTGACATCAATTTCCAATGGAATACTTATTGGTGATGTACCAGCATGACCAAGGAAACAAAACAAACACTTTGGAAGTCTTTCAGGCGATTTGTTTGGGCTTTAATCGTAGCTTTTATGGTAGGCGTGCACAACTTCTACCAGCAGAAGCAAGACTCTCCCGAGTCGATCAAGTCTAAAATCGAATTGGTTGAAAAGCAGGAAGATGACAGGCCTAAAATTCCAAAATACCCACAGGAATAGGAATATAGGGTTCCCGAAAAAGGGAAGTACGGTCCTACTTTCTTCCTTCAATGATTTTTTCTACAACCTCCGGATCGAGGAGAGTTGAAGTATCCCCCATATTACCCAGACTATTCTCCGCAACCTTCCTTAAGATCCTTCGCATGATTTTTCCAGATCTCGTTTTTGGTAATCCTGGAACAATCTGAATCTTATCTGGCTTCGCAATTGGGCCAATGATTTTGGATACAGTAGTCTTTATTTCATTGACCAGATTCTCCTCCGTACGGTTGCTAAGATCACAAATCACATAAGCATAGATACCCTGTCCTTTGACATCATGTGGATAGCCAACTACCGCTGACTCTACCACAAGCGGATGTTCATTTATTGCATTCTCGACTTCAGCAGTACCCATTCTGTGGCCAGAAACATTGATCACATCATCCACACGACCAAGGATTCTGTAATACCCATCATGATCTCTCTTTACACCATCACCTGTGAAGTACATTCCTTCATAAGTTGAAAAGTAGGTTTGCTTACATCGTTCATGATCTCCATAGGTAGTCCGGATCATAGATGGCCATGGAAACTTGATACATAAGTTTCCTTCCACCGAATTTCCGGTGAGTTCTTTTCCTTCAGAATCTACAATACAAAGCTGTATTCCAGGCATTGGCAATGTAGCATAGGCCGGCTTTGTAGGTGTTATTCCCGCAATTGGCGAGATCAAAATACCACCGGTTTCAGTTTGCCACCAAGTATCAACAATTGGACATCTTGACTGTCCTACATGGGTGTGATACCAATGCCAGGCTTCTTCATTGATCGGTTCGCCTACAGATCCCAATACTTTCAAAGAGCTTAAATCATGTCCTTCTATAGGTTCGGTACCATACGCCTGCAATGCACGGATAGCAGTTGGTGCGGTATAGAACACATTCACTTTATGCTTTTCACAAACCGACCAGAATCTTCCTGCATCAGGGAAAGTTGGAACTCCTTCAAACATTAAAGTTGTGGCACCCGCCAAAAGCGGCCCATAAACAATGTATGAGTGACCTGTAATCCAACCTATATCAGCAGTACACCAGTACACATCTCCAGGAGTGTATTGGAATACATTTTCAAAGCTGTATTTGGTGTACACCATATAACCGCCGGTAGTGTGAACAACTCCTTTAGGCTTTCCGGTAGAACCTGAGGTGTAAAGAATGAAAAGCATGTCTTCACTATCCATCTCTTCTGCCTCATTCTCCGTGGATTCACCCGCAATGACATCATGCCACCAATAATCCCTACCGGCTGTCATTTGAACCTCTTGCTTGGTTCTTTGATATACAATCACAGTTTCAACAGAGGATTTTTCCAATGCCTCATCAACCACATCCTTCACAGCAATTTTCTTTGCTCCCCTGAAATTTCCATCTGATGTCAAAATTGCTTTCGCCTCACAATCATTCACTCGGTCAGCCAAAGCAGTGCTTGAAAATCCTGCGAAAACCACAGAGTGAATGGCACCAATCCGTGCACAAGCCAACATAGCAACGGCAGCTTCTGGCACCATCGGCATATAGATAATTACCTTATCTCCTTTGCCTATTCCTTTTTTCTTCAAGGCATTGGCAAATCGGCAAACCTCATGGAATAACTCCCGATAGGTCAAAGTCCTACCAGCCTCATTAGGATCATTGGCCTCCCAAATAATGGCAGGTCGGTCAGCCATGGTGTACATATGACGTTCGAAGATATTCTCAGTAATATTGACCTTACCATCAACAAACCACTTCACATCTGGACCTTTAAAATCCCATTCAAGAGTCTTCGACCATCGCTTTCTCCAATGGAAAGAATCGGCTATCCGTGCCCAGAACTCTTCAGGTTGGGTCACACTTTTTTGGTACTCGTATAGGTAGCCGCTGAGGGTATGAATTCGA
>CAZLUY010000182.1:0-4845 GCA_964562785.1 uncultured Limnohabitans sp.
TTTCTGATTACGATCTTAAAATAATTGCGAAACATAGTGGTTTAATTTCTTTGTGTTATTCTGATTTGAGACTCTTTACTGGATTCGTTCTGGCTGCTGCAAAAGCTTGATAGCTCACCGTCAAAATGGCTATTGCCAAAGTGATCAGACCCGCTAAAAGAAATACTAAAGGATTCAGTTCAGTCTGATAAGCAAATGTCTGCAGCCATTCGTCCATCATAAAGTATGAGATCGGCGCAGCAACTAGGAAGGCCAATAATACCAATTTGCTAAAGCTGGTGGTAAGCATCCAAACGAGTCCAGAGGTCGAGGCCCCGAGCACCTTCCGAACTCCTATTTCCTTGGTCTTTTGATAGGCAGTGTAGGCCGCCAGACCAAACAAACCAATACAAGCAATCAGTATTGCCAGGATAGAAAAAGAGGCCAGGATTTTTCCTGAGACCTGCTCTCCTATGTACATTCTTTGGAGGTTATTTTCCAGGAAGGAAAAGGAGAAAGGTTGATTTTGACCAAACTCTCCCCAAAGAGACTCAATAGAAGCGATAGTGCCCTGTGGGTTATCACCAGATACATTTACCGCAAGGAAACCCTGAAAGGCCACGGCCGATTCACTACTGAATATGGCTAATGGAGTAATGGGCAAATGGAGCGATTCGAAATGAAAATCATCCGTAAGCCCAACTATGGTATAAGCAATGTTTATTTGCTCTCCATTCACGTTGGCCATGCTATAGATTTTCTTACCAAGAGGATCTTCCAAGCCAAATGCGCTAACCGCTGCCTGATTAAGAATCACTGATGTGCTATCATTGAATTCATCACTAAAGTACCTTCCTTCAGTAACCTGAATATTCATGGCTTTCATGAAGAAATCATCAGCAATCAGGCTTTTTCCGGTCAAAACTTCAGACCTTCCTTCGGGTGTGAATTGAACTCCCATAAAGTTATTTCCTGGCATCGTACTGGTTCCTCCAGCATCCAGGACTCCAGGAATTTTCTTCACTTCATCTCTGAAAACCCCTGGGTTTTCCAGCTGACCGAAGCGGTCCACGATTATTACATTTTCACGTTGGAAACCGAGGTTTTTACTTTGTATAAAATTGATCTGATTTTGGATAATAAACGTCCCAGCAATCAGCATGATGGAAATAGTGAATTGGAAAATCACCAATCCATTCCTTAGCACCTGACCTCTTTTCGTGGAGTTGAGCTTGCCTTTCATGATCTCCACTGCATGCATTTTCGAAATCTGAAATGCAGGATAATAGCCAGCCACTAATGAGACGAAAATAGCCATCCCTATTAGCCATGGAGAGAGAGAAATCAGATCGCCAAAACCAACACTCAAGTTCTTTTGGGCCAAATCATTAAAGAATGGAAGAACAATCGCCACGAGGATGATGCTTAATGCAAGACTGATCACCACTAGCAGAACAGCTTCCATAAGGAATTGGGTGATGAGCTGTTTCCTATCAGAGCCCATGGCTTTTCTCACCCCCACTTCTCTTGCTCGCTCCGAAGACCTTGCAGTGGCAAGGTTAATAAAGTTGACGGATGCAATCAGAAGAATGAAAAGGGCAATGGAAATAAAAATGTATACATATCGGATATCACCATTTGACTTTAGCTCGCCTTGCAGTTTGGAAGTAAGATGTATATCACCTAATGGCTGAAGGAAATAATTGTAGCCATTTCCTGCAGCTATATAATCATCATAGTTTACCCCTGTACCTCGTTCGATCTGACCAGCAGCGTACTTTTTCACCAATGGGACAATAGCTGCCTCAACATCATCAAGGTTTGCTTCCGGAATAAGCTTTATATATGTCATTGCTGAGAAACCAGCATAATTAGGCTCCTGAACAAACGGTTGTCCCACAATGGAACTGATCACATCGAAGGCGAAATGGGTGTTTTCAGGTAAGTCCTCCATTACACCTGTGATCTCAGCATCCTGTCCGTTAATTATTATTTGTCTCTGTAAAACATCGGTGGTTCCAAAATATTTCAGAGCGGTCTTCTCATTAATAACTGTTGAATTGGTTTGGTCCAAAGCAGTATTCGGATCACCTGTGATCATGCGGATGGGAAAAACATCGAAGAAATTGGAATCGGCTAGCGTAGCCAGTTTTTCCTCATAAAAGTCCTCTCCTACCTGAACAGTACTGACAAAGTCACCAAAAGAAAAAAACCTTGTAGCATCTACGACTTCAGGAATCTCATTTTTAAATACCTCTGCAAAACCGTCAGGGATTATTGCATAGAAGTTCACATGATCAGGATAAATTCTCTCAAGAGCGACCCGATGAATTTGCTCTTGCTCTGGCCAGAACTTATCATAATTCAATTCATCCTTTACCTGCAAGAAAATGAGTGAACAGCAAGTCAGACCCAAGGTGAGTCCCAGAATATTAATACCCGTATAGATTTTGTTCTTTAACAGGTTTCGATAGGCAATGAGTAAATAGTTCTTCAGCATGGGTGTTGGGTCTGGGTGAAAAAATACCTGAAGAGCTAAGCTCCTCAGGTATCGTAATCATAGTGTTAAGTTAGATGGTTAATGTCTTCATTATTTCTTGATAACGATCTTGCTTGATCCTGAAGTAGAAATGGATTGGCTAGAAGGGTTGCCTTTAACGTATACATCACCGGAACCAGATGCACCAACAGTGAGGTCACCTGTCACGCCGATACTGGTGTCACCAGAACCCGACTTACCAACTTTTACGTCTCCAGCAGTTAGGTCAATTGCTTCAAAGTCTCCAGAACCTGACTGACCAATTTTGGCACTGTCGGCGCTTCCGCCAGAGATGGAAACTTCCCCGGATCCACTCATTCCTACATTCAAGTCACCAGTTACCAGGTTTTGCATTTCAATATTACCTGAACCAGAGTTTCCAATACTGAAGTTTCTTGACTCGACGTCAGATTCAACATACATACTTCCTGAACCGCTTCCTCCAATTGCCTCAAGTTCTCTTACTGTGACATAAGCTGTAATATTCACATTTCTGTGGCTTCCTTTTTTTAGTCTTATTTTCAATTCATCACCCTTTACTTCAGTGATTACTTTGTCCAAATCAAAACCCTTGGACTCAAGTCTTACCTCATCCTTGTTTCCAATGGTGATGTAAACATCCCAGCTTCCACCAGAAGAGATTTGGGTAAATGATCCAGGAGTTCTTGTTTCTGTCTGTGCTTGTGCCGTGGCACCCATTAAAAATAGAAGGATGACTAGCGCAGTTGTTAATTTAGTTTTCATGATTATTAGTGGTTATATGATTAAAGTTTCAGAGATAATGCCAAAAGTCCTTTTCGACCTTTAGAGCTATTTTTTGATGTTTTTAAAATTATAACTGTCCGAGAATTAGTCTTTTTGGTCGGTAGCGAACAAAAAAACCGTCCGGTCATTATTCACTTTTTAAATGATCAACTGGATTTGATGCAGCCGTCTTAAAACTTTGATAGCTAACTGTAAGCCAGGCGATAAGAACGGAAATCATTCCAGCACCAATCACCAGTACCCATCCTATTGATGTCCTGAATGCAAAGTTCTGCAGCCAATAAGAATCCATGATATAATAGGCTAATGGTCCCGCAAAAATGAAGGCCACCAAAACCAGCAAAGTGAAGTCCTTACTCAAGAGGGTAATCAGGTTCGGCATACTCGCTCCAAGCGCCTTTCTGATACTTATCTCTTTCGATCGTTGCTCGGTAGTGAAAGCTGCCAAACCAAATAGACCCAAACAAGCAATACTGATTGCCAGAACCGTAAAGACTAGAATTATATTCCCCATGTTCTTTTCGGATCGATACAATGAGTCAAAATTTGAATCAACAAAGGAATATTCAAAAGCAGCTCCATCAGCATACTTCTCCCATAATTCTTCTATGGTTGCCATACGGTCAACAACGTTTCCTGGAGCGACCCTAATGGCCATTTCCTGATAATAGTTAGGAGCTATCCCCATGATTAATGGTTCTATCTTAAGCTTCAGATTATCATAATTAAAATCCTTAAGAACACCGATTACCACCCTCTCTTCATTATCATCACCATTGAAATACCCAGAAATTTTTTGGGTACCATCAAGTTCGGTCCACCCAATCTGCTTAAATGCACTTTCATTCACGAGTATTGCAGAGCTATCACTTGGAAAATCCGTGGAGAAGAATCGGCCTTCCAACAATTCGTACCCCATGGCATCAAGGTGGTCATGATCCACCCAGTTCATGGTAAATAAGAAATCTTGTTCCGTATCCACTGCACGGAATACTGATGTCCAATCTATTCCCGGTGGTAAATCATTCGAAAAAGACGCAGATTGGAAACCTGTGTTTGCAAGAAGCTCTTGCTTAAATGCATTGGCATTATTCCCAAGCGACCTAGTGTGTAATAGATTTATGACATTCTCTTTGTCAAATCCAAGGCTCACTTCCTGCATGTAAGTTATCTGCTTATAAACCACAAGGCTACTTATGATCAAGCTAATGGATACAAAGAACTGGAAGACAACAAGTCCATTTCTGAATCCTGATCTTTTGGCACCTTTCCTCACCTTACCCTTCAAAACTTCTGATGGAGAAAATGACGTTAAGTAGAATGCTGGATAGGATCCAGCCAGGAGCCCTACAATAAATAAGAATCCAAAAAAGCCTAGAAGCAGTATTGGATCTGCAAAAACCATCCAACTCAATTCCTTCCCGGAAAGGGCATTAAATGGTTGTAGAGCGATCAAAATAAATATTAGAGCAACAGCGCCAGAAAGGAAACTATAAATCATAGATTCAGCTAAAAACTGGCCCATCAGGGGTACTCTGCTAGCACCAATCGTTTTACGAACG
>CAZLUY010000183.1:0-3559 GCA_964562785.1 uncultured Limnohabitans sp.
AGTTTTTTGAAAAAATCTTTGATTCTTGCCTTTTGACCTTCTTCAGATTCTAATAGGCCTGTGGAGGAATGGTCCTGTGGGTAATTCTGATTCTCATCGAGGCTGACTTTAAGATAAGTTTCAGCAGGAATGAAATAGGCTTCTTGATTCAACTGATCTGCGAATGGATGAGCAATGAAGCCTGAACCCAAATCTTCCAAATCCAATTGAACTTTGCTCACCTTATGGCTTGGATTATGGATGACTTCCAGAAATTGCGAATTGGGCTTTCTCCATACCGCAAAAGCACTTCCACTTTTTATGAGGTTGGCAAAAACCCTTTCAAGAATTTCTGCCTTGGTTATTGATTCATTAATCGCAGACTGCATTAGTTTCTATTCAAGATTGCGATTGTAATTCTGCTAATGCAGGATAATTGGTTGGATTCATTGAAAACCTTGATTTCCCATATTTGGGTTGATTTTCCAAGATGAATTGCTTCGGTGACTCCTCTGACTTTCCCACTTCTCACACCTTTAATATGATTGGCATTTATCTCTAGGCCGACTACACTTTGCTTTGATTTATCAATGGTCAAAGAGGCGGCTACACTGCCCAATGTCTCGGCAAGTACCACATTGGCTCCCCCATGTAACAAACCCATTGGTTGAATGGTTTTTTCAGAAACGGGCATGGTGGCTTCAAGACTAGTATCGGTAATTTTCACAAACTCAATTCCAAGGTGATCCACCATGGTGTTTTTGTTTGAAGAATTGAGCTGGGCTAGGGAAGGCTTTTGGCTGAAGGCCATGAAAATTGGTCTAAATGCGCTTATTTTACCTGACAAAAATAGAGAATCTTGAATCCAAAAAAAATATACCTAGTAAGGCACGGACAGACTGATTACAACTTAAAGGGAGTTGTCCAGGGAAGTGGAATTGACGCACCGATCAATGACCATGGAAAAGCTCAGGCCCATGCATTTTTTAGTCACTATAAGGATGTGAAATTCGATCATTTGTTCCATACGGCTCTCATTCGAACTCGTCAGTCCATCCAGGAATTTATTTCCCTTGGAATCCCGACAACCACTTTACCGGAGCTAAATGAAATTTCCTGGGGTAAATATGAAGGTACTCCTATGACTCCTGAAGAGGGGGAATACTATAAGCATATGCTCAATCAATGGAAAGAAGGTAATCTTGATTATGCCATTGCTGGAGGAGAGAGTCCAAATCAGGTGGCTGAAAGAATGAGAAGGGGGATCTCTAAATTATTGGAATCGGAGGGTGAGACACTTCTGGTTTGTATGCACGGTAGGGCAATGAGAATTTTTCTGAGTGTTATGCTTAATTACGACCTTAGATACATGGATAATTTCGGACACAGTAATTTATGTCTCTATGTTTTGCAACAATTGGGGGATGGGACGTTTAGACTAGATAAGTCAAACGATCAGGAACACCTCAAAAACCTTTAAGGCTTCTGGGATTTTCTTTCTGCTTTCTTGGTCTGCTGGGTAGCTTCGTAGGCTAATAGAAGTTGATTCTTCAGTTGCTTAGATTCTGTCAGATCAATCATTCTGAAAGCTATTTCCTCAAGTCTTACATTGATGTTTTCCTTTGTTCTAACTAGGAACTGTCCAACAAAACATTCATCGAAGTTTCCAGCGGGCGTTTCGATAATCAGAGCCAACTCAGAGTTACCTCCATAGGTCTTGGTTTTGAAGGAAGAGAATTGACTTTCAATCTCCTTGAGGGACATTTTAAGTTGCTTGAGTTCTTTTGCTTTGAATAGAAATAAAAAGCTCTTCGAATCCTTTTCTTCTGCTAAGCAAGCAAAAGAGAGCATGGTGCACAAAAAGAGAATTCCGAACTTTTTCATAGCTTCTAATTAGCAAAAGATCAAGCGGATAAACAAGACTTCCTGTAGGTAATAAATAAAAAAGCCTCGAAATGTTCGAGGCTTTACTTTTTATTTCTTTTTGGCTCTTGTTGTCCGTTTTCTCTTTGGTGCTGGCTCTTCGACCACTTCTTCTTCTACACCAACTAAGATTCGACCACAGTGCTCACAGACGATTAATTTTTTCTTTTCTCTAATATCCGCCTGTCTTTGTGGAGGGACAGTATTGAAACAACCTCCACAAGCACCACGCTTCACCATTACAACAGCTAATCCGTTCTTAGCATTGTTTCTTATTTTCTCATAAGATTTGGCAAGTCTATCATCAACCTTTTTCAAGGCCTTTTGTCTATCAGCATCAAGCTTAGACTCTTCAGCTTCGCTTTCTGCAATGATGGTATCAAGCTCGCTCTTCTTCTGATCAAGGTCTTTCTGACGATCATCCAAAGTTGCTTTTAGCTCTTCAAGATCAATGTTCTTTTGATCGATTCTCAATCCGGTCTCGGCTATCTTCTTCTTAGCAACCTGAATTTCAAGATCCTGAAGTTCAAGTTCCTTGGAGATAGCATCATACTCTCGATTGTTTCTCACATTCATTTGCTGCTCCTGATACTTTTTGATAAGCTTCTCAGATTCCTTGATGGCCTCTTTGAAATCTTTAATATCTGTATCGAACTGAGCAATTTCTGATTCAAACTTCTCTAGACGAGTCTGATAACCAGCCATTTCATCTTCTAAGTCCTGAACTTCTTCTGGCAATGCTCCTCGTACTTTTAGGATTGCATCAAGCTGAGAATCAATACGTTGGAGATTAAAAATAGCGTCGAGTTTTTGGGCTACGGTACTTTCCATGTACTATCGGTAGGATGTGGGATTGGTAACTACTTTTGTCAAATAGAGTGCAATATTAGGAAAATTTTGTGACAATAACTCCCCTAGTAATTCTTTTGTAAAGATTTCACTCTCGTAGTGTCCAATGTCAGCCAAAATTATCTGCGAGTCGGCATCAAAAAACTCATGATATTTGACATCTGACGTGATGAAAATATCGGCTTCTTTTGCCTTTGCGGCTCCCAACAAAAAGATACCTGCACCCCCACACACTGCCACCTTACCTATTTTTTTTCCAAGTAGGGCGGTGTGCTTTATCACTTTTAATTCCATGTGATCTTTCAGGTAATCCAGAAAGTCTTCCTCATCCATTGGAACAGATAAATGGCCTATCATTCCAGCTCCCACTTCCTGGTTTTCGTTTTCAAGGGCTTGAAGGTAGTAGGCGACCTCTTCGTATGGGTGCGACTTCTTCAGAGCTTTGATAACCTTTTGCGATATATGAGAAGGTAGCATTACTTCAACCCGTACTTCATTCACTTCTTCTGCTTTTTCTACTTCTCCCATATGAGGGTCTGCATTTTCCGTAGGTGTGAATGTGCCTTTTCCGGTAGTTTGAAAAGAACAATCTTTGTATTCACCAATTTTACCAGCACCTGCCTTATAGATTGAGTCAAGTGTACTTTGCTTATCCTCCTGGGGGACGAAATACACCAATTTGCTCAAAAGATTTTTCTTGGGCTTAAGAATGGAAGTTGATTCCAGGTTGAGTCGATCACTTATCCTTTTATTTACCCCATGTGCTACATGGTCAAGATTGGTATGAATGGCGTAGATGGCGATATCA
>CAZLUY010000184.1:0-3323 GCA_964562785.1 uncultured Limnohabitans sp.
TCCTGGAGCCTCCTTGTCAGAAAAGGGGGTCGACTAACTCTTCCAAGATTGATCAGATATATGGCTGAGCGCAAAACCAACAGAGAGCGCTGGGTAGGCATCCTCCAAACCACAAAAACTCCAATTACATTGATTAATGGATCTCTTGATCCGGTCTCGGGAAAGCATGCAGCTGAACATTACAAAAGCCTGATTCCCAGAGCAAGAGTAGCACAACTGGATACTCTTGGTCATTATCCTCATGTGGAAAATCCAGAGGCAATCATGGAAGAAATTCTTAAATTCCATAAAGAGCTCAGCCTATGAAATCCTTACGCACTCCGGATGAATATTTCCAAAACTTAGAAGACTACCCTTTTGAACCGAATTATTTCTCCACCAGGGATGGACTACGCATGCATTTTGTGGATGAGGGTCCCAAAGAATCTCCAGTGGTATTATTGCTTCATGGCGAGCCCACGTGGTCCTTTCTATACAGGAAAATGATTCCCGTTTTTCTTGATAAGGGCTTCAGAGTCATTGCTCCGGATTTAATTGGTTTTGGCAAATCGGATAAGCCTACTCAAGCAGATGATTACTCCTATGCAAGTCATCAATCCTGGCTTGAAGAGCTTTTAAATTATCTTGATCTCACAGATATCCATCTTTTTTGCCAGGACTGGGGAGGGCTACTTGGGTTAAGAATACTTGCTGATCAACACGAGAATTTCCATAAGGTAGTAGCTTCAAATACATTCTTGCCAATTGGCAAGGGTCCTGTTTCTGAAGCATTTTTAAAATGGCAGGCTTTTGCAGCCAAAACTCCCAAAATGGACATCGGGCGAATCGTTCAGCAGGGTAGCACCTCGGAACTTTCAGAAAAAGTAGTATCGGCATACAATGCTCCTTTCCCATCGGAGGAATACAAAGCAGGGGCAAAGATTTTTCCCTCCTTGGTACCAACCCGCTCTGATGATCCAGGTGTAGCGGAAAATATAGATGCTTGGGAGGTTCTCAAAAAACTTGAAATCCCTTTTCTAACTCTTTTTGGAGAATTTGATTTGATCACCAAAGGAGGGGAAGGCTACTTTCAAAAAGTGATCCCTGGAGCTAAGAATCAAAATCATGAGATTCTACCAGCAGGACATTTTATACAGGAAGATCTTGGGGCCGAATTGGCAAAAAAAGTAAGTGAATTCTTCAAATCTTAGCTCATGGCATTCGATGAATATTTAGCTGAGCGAATCGATCGCATCCTTCAGGGGAGAAAGGCAAATTTCTTCCAAAAGAAGATGATGGGCGGATTAGTTTTTATGGTTGAAGAGAAAATGTGTGTGGGCATCGCTCGAGACAAAAAAACTGGAGAGGACCGATTGATGGTGAGAATGGGTCAAGATGCCATCGATGCTAATCAAGAAAAGGAAGGAATCCGACCTATGGAATTTACCGGTAGACCTATGAAAGACTTTGCTTTCATTTATCCGGAGGGTTATGACATGGATGAGGATTTGGAATACTGGGTAGACCTTGCTTTACAATTCAACCCTCAGGCTAAGAAAAGTAAGAAGAGAACCCCTAAGAATTAAAAAATCACATTTCCCCTATGGCTGAATTTTATCAGACAGAACTTCGATTACGTGCCTTCCCTGCAGGCTATCACTTGATTACGAGGGAGGTCGAAAATGCCGTTCCTCAGATCAGTCATATTCAAAAAGGATTCCTACAGGTTTTTATTCAACATACTTCGGCCGCTTTGACTATCAATGAAAATGCAGACCCAACGGTCCGTAAAGATTTCAGAACGTTTGTGGACGAATTGATACCTGAAAACTATCCAAAATTCATCCACACATATGAAGGACCCGATGACATGCCTGCTCATATCAAGGCAAGCTTTTTTGATTCCAATCTTCAGATTCCTATCACTGACGGTCATTTAAATATGGGCATGTGGCAAGGAATATACCTATGCGAATTCAGGACCATGGCAAGTCCAAGAAACTTAGTTTTGACAGCTTTTGGAACACCCTTCCCCACCTAAAAGTCCGACTTATACACCTTTTACACCATTGATATAATTCCCTAAAATACCAGCTTTAGAGAGGCTAGTTTTGTAGTAATGCCTCTTCGTCAATCACCCTTTCTGATTCTATTTGGCTTTCTTTTGTTTTGTCATTCAGCCTATGCACAGGAGAATGTTCAGCCAAATGCCTTTGCCTTCAAGGTGAGCGAACCGATCATTCTAGACGGGGTTCTCGACGATGCAATTTGGTTGGATGAAGAGGGCTGGAATGACAATTTCACCCAGTATTTCCCATATGACACATCTGCGGCAATAGTTCAGTCCAGAGTTAAGATCGTTTTTGACGATAACAACTTATATATCGCTGCCGAAATGATGAACCAAGGGCCTCGAGATTATGTATCCACCTCACTAAGAAGGGACTATCGAGGTCAACAAAATGACGGAATTACCTTTGTCTTCGACACCTTTAATGATAAGACCAATGCCTTCCAATTTGGTATAAACCCTTATGGTGTGCAACGAGAAGGGCTTCTGGCCAATGGAGGAAACCGAGGTACTGATCTTAGCTTGGCTTGGGATAATAAATGGTATGCTGAGGCAACTATCCTTGAAGACCGATGGGTAGCCGAGGCGATAATCCCACTTTCTACATTAAGATTTAAGGATGGAGGACAGAATTGGAATGTTAACTTCTACAGAATTGACAGTGATACTGGAGAGCGCAGTACCTGGTCGCCGATTCCCAGAAACCTCTCTATAATCTCCTTAGCATTCAGCCGAAAGCTCATTTTTGAGGAACCAATCAAAAAATCCTCTGCGAACGTTTCAATCATCCCCTATATCGCAGGTCGAACTTCCCAAAACTTCACCGAAGGAACAGAAGAACAATTCACTCCTTCCTTTGGAGGAGACGCGAAAATAGGAATTGGTCCAGCCTTAAACCTTGACCTTACGGTCAACCCAGATTTCTCACAAGTAGAAGTCGATGAGCAAGTGACAAACCTGGATCGCTTTGAAATTTTCTTCCCTGAAAGACGCCAGTTTTTTCTGGAAAACGGGGATCTCTTCGCGGATTTTGGACATCCTTTAGCAAGGCCATTTTTCTCGAGAAGGATAGGTGTGGCAAGAGATGAGAGTACAGGTCAAAATGTGCAAAACCAAATCCTATATGGAGCCAGACTTTCAGGAAAAGTGACCGATGACTGGAGGGTTGGGGTAATGAACATGCAAACGGCAAATGATGAGAATAAAGGTATCATCGGTAATAATTATTCAGTTGCTGCTGTTCAAAGGAAAGTCTTCAGTCGATCTAATATCG
>CAZLUY010000185.1:0-2041 GCA_964562785.1 uncultured Limnohabitans sp.
AGATACTAAACTCAACAGCTATGAAACTTGGTGCTGTTTCTGTAAGTCTCAGTGTCAAAGACTTACAGGCTTCAAAAGAATTTTATGAGAAACTAGGGTTCAAAAAATTCGGAGGTGATGAATCCATGAATTACCTCATTATGAAAAATGAGCAGACCTTGATTGGCCTTTTTCATGAAATGTTCGAAAAGAATATTCTGACTTTTAATCCTGGCTGGGATCAGGAAGCACAAAACCTTGATGACTTTGATGATGTTAGACAAATTCAGGACTGCTTGAAAAAGAAAGGTGTTTCCCTTGCTCAGGAAGCCGACCCAAATGGCTCAGGACCAGGAAGTATTCTAGTCTATGATCCGGATGGAAATGGAATTCTGATTGATCAACACATTTAATTCGTCTATGCTTCGAAAAATCATTTTTAGTCTCCTGTTTTTAGGAGCCAGCTTTAGTTTGGCCTTAGCCCAAAAAAGCAAAGAAGACACAGTTTATACTTTCCCTTTCCATCTTGAATCCAGGCTCTTGGTTTTCGAAGGAGAATTGAATGGGCAACCGACCAATTTCGTGTTCGATACGGGAGCATCCCTGGGACTAGCCGGCGAAGAATTTGTAGAATCTGGTAGAATCAAGGCAAAGAAGAGAGTTCAAACCATTCGAGATTCAAATAACAATACCAAGAGGGTTGGGACCGGGACAAGCAAGCAAATGAAAATTGGCGGCATGAAGGTTTCTAACCCTCAGGCCCTAATCACCGAAATGCCTTTCCTTAGCTGCCAGGACTATTATTTGTTGGGGTCAAATGTCATTCGTCTTCTCAATTGGAAAATCGACTTTGATAAGATGGAAGTGAGTGTATCTCTAAAGCCATTTCCCATAGAATCTGATTTCATGGCCATGAAGGTTTTTTATGAGAATGAGAGGCCCTTTACGGAAATGTCTTTCGGAGGGATGAAACTTTCCAAGGTGCTTATTGATACGGGGTATACGCGGATTCTGGATATCGATAACAGTTCGGACTTAATGCAGAATTATCTCTCTATGATGGAGTCAAATGGCCTGACCAATAAAAATATTTCTCTTTCGACCGGAGCGATTAGTCAATCCCTGGATGAAACTACTCAAATTGTAGTCGATACTCTGACAGTGCAGGGCCACAATTTTTACAACGTACCAACCGATTTTTTCCCAACTAAATCAACCAAGCTAGGCCTTAGCTTCTTCAAGGTTTTAAGTCATACCACGATTATCAATAATACCGATGGAACCTATTATTTAGATCTTCGTGAGGAGCCAAAGTTCAAAGATCCTATGTTGCTTAACCTTCGATATGATGAAGGAAAAGTCTTGGTAGGTGGAAAATCATTGGAGAATGATCCTCAATTCGATGGGGTGGAAATCGGAGACGTGATTACAGCGATCAATGGTGAGTCGGTCAGTACATTTACCAGCGAGTGTGATTTTGTGACCTGGTATTTTACCTATCATGAAGAAGACATCACCTTGCAATTCGAGGATGGAACTTCTAAGACCTTCGGATATACTGTCCTAAAGAAGTAATCAAATCTTAACAGACTTCCCGGTTTCAGCAGCTTTCAAAATTGCTTGAACAATCCGAATATCTCTTAGGCCTTCTTCACCGGGAACGGCCATGGGTTTACCCGCCATTATTGCAATTGAATCCTGGTCCATTTGATTGGCTTGCTGCCAGGGAACGTCGTACGGATAATTAATTTCTCCAAGTGGGCTTTTACCCTTATTTCCTTCATAGGACGAGAATGGATCCATTTCTATCATTCCCTCTTCGCATTGGATATTCAGGTAATTGAATTGCTCGGCAAAGGAGGTTTTCATTTTTCCCATCACGCCACCTGGAAACTCCAGGACAGCTTCCACATTATCTGCCAAGCCATTTTTATAAATCTCTGGTCTATCGGTCCATGCTTTGGCAGAAACGACGCGGATTGGCTCCATGCCTGAACCTAACCTTAAGCCTTGGATGGGATAAACTCCCATATCGTAAATAACTCCTCCTCCCATTTCCTTC
>CAZLUY010000186.1:0-2681 GCA_964562785.1 uncultured Limnohabitans sp.
ATGAATCAAAGGCCAATATCTGTGGGTGATAAGGCCGTTCATCTGAAATATGGCTTGGTGAATGAGGTAAGTATACCTTTCGAGCAAATCGAAAGTATCGAGCAGAGCACCAATGATCTCGAAGAGGATAAGCTATCACAAGGACTTTCCATTCTTGGAAGCCTGGAGCCTCATAATGTGATAATTAGGGTTAATACCATAACTCAAATGATGGGGCTATATGGAATGAAAAGATCCTTTACGGAATTGTCCCTCTTTGTAGATGAGCCAGAAAGGTTTGTTCGGGCCGTCAATAAAAATATCCAAAACCTATGAGTTATCAGATCACCCGGAGTAACCATCCGCGGGATTGGGATGAGTGGGACGTTTTTTTGAGAGATAATTCTCAAGGGATCTATTTGCAGTCTAAAAGCTGGTTAAAAGGCTATGAATCCTACGGTTTTATTCCATCCCTTATTATCGCTAAGAATCCGGAAGGGCAGATAGTCGGTGGATTGGGAGTCGTGCTTGCTAAGACTGGTCCATTCAAGGTTTTGGTGTGCCCTTACGGCCCAATTCTTCATCGTTCAGACAAAGCGTTGTTTGAGGATCTCATGGATGCATTCAAGCAGTTTGGGATTGATTCGGGGGCGTTTATTTCCCAGATTTCCTTCTCATTCTTGACAGGTGAAAATTCTGAACCCTCATTCAACAAATTTTTCCTTAGTCAAGAGCTCAATCAAACTGATCTTTCTGAGAATGGTGAAGGTATCATTTTCAAGTATGTCACAGGCATTTCCGCCATTCGGGCAATTCGATTATATCCGGAAGAAGATGAGTCTTATGAAAAAGTCTTTGCGAAGTATAAATCCTCTTGTCGGAGGAATGTAAGGAAGTCTGAGACCTTTGGCCACTCACTGAAAATCGCAAAAAGCTCTGAGGAGGTCAGAAAGGCTTACACGGTGATAGAGTCCAATGCCCAAAGTCAGGGATACGCTGTTCGTAGCTGGGAGGATTTTGGACAGACGATTTCTGCAATGGTGGATAATGGAACTTGTACCCTGGCATGTTGCATGCAAGATTCAGAGATGAAAGGCGCCCTCATGGTGTTCGATGTAGGCAATAAATTACATTACATTATGGGTGGAACAGTGCGCGAGGAGGTTGATCAGAAGGTTGGACATTTCCTTCATAATTCCATGGTGAAGTATGGGATCGAAAAAGGCTACGAATTCTATGATATTTCCATGGGAGGTAGCCCTGGAGTTGTTCGATTCAAAGAGGGTTTTGGAGGAGTTGTTCTAGGGACAAATGATACCCGTTATTGGATTCATAAGCCAACCCTGTTTTGGGTTTATGAAAAAATGATGCCTTGGGTTCAGAAAAATAAAAAGTTGATTTCACGGGTTTTGAGTAAGAAATAGTTTTTTTTGACATCAGCCTCCCACCTTATGCTATGTCGAGATTAATCTATATTATCTGCTTCTTTTTAATTTTTTCCTGCTCTGTGAAAGAGGAGTCCTCCCCACCCAATGTAGTCCTTATACTCACAGATGATCAAGGGTATGGTGATCTTGGGATTCATGGTAACACGTCGATTAGAACCCCCAATCTCGATAATCTTGCTAAGGAATCGGTTCGGTTTGACAGATTCTATGTTAGTCCTTTATGTGCACCGACTCGGGCAAGTCTTCTTACTGGAAGATACCATTTGAGAACAGGAACCGTGACGGTCTCCAACGGATTGGAGACCATGGATGCCGAAGAATATACCCTCGCTGAACTCCTAAAGGATAATGGATATGCCACAGGGATATTTGGTAAATGGCATAATGGGCAACATTACCCTCATCATCCTTTGGCTCAGGGATTTGATGAGTTTGTGGGTTTTCTAGGTGGACATTGGACAAATTATTTCAATACGACTGTTGAAAAGGACAAGAAGAATCAGGTTCTTCCTGGATATCTTCCTGATCTTCTTACTGACAATGCCCTTGATTTTATGGAAAGGAATCAAGACAATCCGTTCTTCCTATATATTCCATACAACACGCCTCATAGCCCACACCAGGTCCCGGATGAATATTATGACCCATATAAATCAGAAGGGCTTTCCGATGAACTAGCAGCTATTCATGGTATGGTAGAAAATATTGATAACAACGTCGGGCGTGTATTGGGCAAGCTGGATGAGCTGGAACTGGATGAAAATACTCTGGTCATTTTTATCACCGATAATGGCCCCAACGGGAAACGGTTTAATGATAATATGAAGGGAAGAAAAGGAAGTGTCAATGAGGGAGGAGTTAGAGTCCCTTCCTTTTGGAGATGGAAAGGAAAAATTAACCCTTCAATTGTCACAACCCCTACCGCCCATATAGACGTATTGCCAACGCTGGTTGAGCTTTTTGGATTGGAAAATAAAGGTTCTAGACCTTTGGATGGATTAAGCCTAGCTCCTGCATTAAAGGGTGAAGAGTTGGATTTTCAACGACCTATTTTCTCACAGGTCGCACAGCCACAAAGAGACTTAACCTATTATCCGGGTGCCATTCGCGAAAATCAAATGCTACTGGTTTTAAACGAAAATGGCGAAGAGCTCTTTGCTATGAGTTCTGATCCTAACCAAAAAGAAGATCTGGCTTCTTCCAAACCTGAGTTGGTTGAAGAACTGAAGACCAGGTATGATGCCTGGTGGGCCG
>CAZLUY010000187.1:0-2340 GCA_964562785.1 uncultured Limnohabitans sp.
GTACCTTTCATGGCGAAAATATAACTGGACACTTGCTGCATCTCTTCCGGGCTCAACTGGTCCTCCCATGGAACCATCCCTTTTTCAATTACCCCATACTTCACGACGGTAAAGATGTCAGCAATAGAACCACCATGGATCCAGTACTCATCTGTAAGATTTGGTCCAACTCCACCACCACCATCTTGGGCATGACAAGCAGCACAATTGCCTTCAAAAATAGCTTTACCTCCAGTCATTGAAGTGGAAGACTCATCGAAAACAACGGTCGTCTCATCGATACTCGCAAGCATATTTGCCTTTCGCTCTTCAGCAGCAATTGCCTCAAGTCTCAGCTCCTCCTCGTATTCCTCAATACCCGTTTTTCCAACTCCTAGGACGGAATAGTTTACAAAATAGAACACAGCGAATACTGCCGTTCCAAGGAAGACATATTGCAACCAAGGAGGCATGAAATTATCCAACTCCTGGATTCCATCATAAGAATGGTCTTCCATTAGCTTGGCATCTTCTTCCTCCTGAGTACCTACTTTTCCTGTAACGAAACGCTCCTTAAAGTTTTCCCACCAGGATGGCTCATTAGCATATTCTGGATTATCCTTTTTAAGGACTGCTGACATAAAGGACATCAGATAAATCATCAGAATAAGGAGAACCACAATCACTCCAAGCACCAAGGCAAGAATCAGTAAAAGGGTCACCTCACTTGAATTCATATTGGACAATGCAGCAGTAAAATCATCCTGCGCGAAAGCCCCATTCATCATTAGGCCTGATAAGGCTAGTGTAGCTATTACTCTCTTTTTCATGGTGTAGGGTTTAAAGGTTCTTCCTCATCAAAAGGTAAATTCTGCATATGCTCAACATGGCTTTTAGGCACTCTAAGCACCCAAACAAACATGCCCACAAAGAAAACCACGAAGATCACTAGTGATATCACCGGGTATATTTCTATGTTCTCGATTGATCTTAATACTTCTTTATACATGGCTTATTTGATTTCAGCGGTTGGAGCCTTGATATCTGTACCTAGTCTCTGCAGGTAGGCAATCAATGCTACTATTTCTGTATTTGGCATTACTTCAATCCCTGCATCTTTGAGATTACCTACGACCTTCTGGGCCTGAGCCTCAAGATCTGCTATTGCCTGCTCATCATAACCTTCAGGATAAGGCACCCCCAGACTCTGTAGAGTTCTGATTTTAGCCGGCAAATCTGAGTAGTCATTGACATTGGTAGTCATCCAAGGATACGGAGGCATAAGTGATCCCGGAGACATACTTCTTGGGTCCTCCATGTGGAAGTAGTGCCAGCTATCTGGATACTTTCCACCTTCTCGATGAAGATCTGGACCAGTTCTTTTTGATCCCCATAGGAATGGACGATCATATACATATTCGCCTGCTTTGGAGTACTCGCCATATCGCTCAGTTTCAAAGCGGAAAGGTCGAATCATCTGTGAGTGACAACCCACACAACCATTTTCTATATAAATATCCCTTCCTTCTAATTCAAGAGGAGTGTAAGGCTTCACAGAACTGATAGTCGGTACATTCGATTTCACAAGAATAGTTGGGATAATCTCGATAGCACCACCGATTAGAATTGCAACTGTAGCCAAAAGAGTGAAGAACACAGGCTTTCTTTCCCATGCTCTATGCCAGAACTCTCCCTTTGGATTATAATTCTTGGCAAGTGCTGGAGCAGAATCTTCTTCAGTTTCCTGGAAGGAGCCTTGAGCTGCAGTTTTAACAAGGTTGTAACACATAACTATGGCACCACCTAAGTAAAGTAGTCCACCGAAGGCACGGATCATATACATAGGTACGATCTGAACGACAGTCTCAAGGAAATTACCATAAGACAATCTTCCCATCTCATCAAATTCTCTCAACATGAAGAACTGAGTCAAAGCAGCTACATACATTGGAAGGGCATAGAAGATAATCCCAAGTGTACCTAGCCAGAAATGGGTATTAGCAAGCTTTGTAGAATAGATTTTGGTCTTCCACATTTTTGGCCATAGCCAGTAAAGCATACCAAAGGTCAAGAATCCATTCCATCCCAATCCACCAATATGAACGTGTCCTACAATCCAGTCAGTGTAGTGAGCAATGGCATTCACATTCTTAAGAGATAACATTGGTCCCTCGAAAGTAGCCATACCATAGGCAGTCAATGCTACTACCATGAACTTCAAAACAGGATCTGTTCTAACCTTGTCCCAGGCTCCTCTTAAGGTTAAAAGTCCATTTACCATACCACCCCAAGATGGTGCGATAAGCATCACAGAGAATGCGACTCCCAACACCTGCGCCCACTCTGGCAGAGAGGTATACA
>CAZLUY010000188.1:0-2311 GCA_964562785.1 uncultured Limnohabitans sp.
GCTCAGAGACATCAATTGAAAGGTGAAGTCATTCCGAATGTGAATGATGCCTTAGAATTTGCATCTAAAAATGCTGGAAAAGATGATTTAATTTTTGTGGGAGGAAGTACTTTTGTGATTGCAGAAATCAAGGACCTCTAAATGGGTAGGAATAAGCTTGCCAGATTCAGGCAAAATGAAGAAAATACGAATGTAATTCAACAAGGAAAATCCATCTTTGATCATATCAAGGGTAGTTGGAATGAATTACAATTTAAAAATGATAACCCCTTAGTCGTTGAATTAGCGTGTGGCAGAGGGGAATTTGCTGTTGGACTGGCAAGGAATTTTCCAAATCAGAATTTTATCGGTGTAGATATTAAAGGTAGCCGAATATGGAAGGGGAGTACTATTGCGATTTCAGAGGGTATTGAAAACGTTGCTTTCCTTAGAACTCAGATCGAAAACCTCGATTCTTTCTTCGAGCAATCTGAGATTTCGGAGTTATGGATAACTTTCCCTGATCCGTTCCCAAGAGATGGCGATGAGAAAAGGCGACTCACTTCTCCTCGTTTTTTAGAAATGTATAAGCCCCTTCTTAAAAAAGAGGGTCTCATCAATTTCAAAACAGATAACACTGGTTTGTTTGATTACAGTCTGGAACTTTTCCAAAGTCGAGATGATATTGAAGTATTAGGTTTTACTCATGACTTCTATGAGAGCGAATGGAAAGACGATCATTTTGGTATCAAAACGAGATATGAGAAAATCTTTTCAGATAAAGGTGAGAAGATAAAATACTTGAAAGCCCGATTTAAATAAAAAAGGCTGCTCAATGGCAGCCTTTTCTCATTTTATGAATTCTGGATCTTTATACTTGGGATCTGGATAAGAATAAAATCCTTGCCCTGATTTTTCTCCCAGCTTTCCGGCATCTACATAGGTTTTAAGGAGTTTAGCGAAGGCTTGAGACGCTTTATCTGGTCTCCCATGAGTCACATGCCATGCCGTATCCAGCCCAACACTATCTAGAATTCCAAATGGTCCCATAGGCATATGAAAGTTCACCATCCACGACTTGTCAATTGCCTCAACTTCTGCAACATCATTAGTGAGTAGCTTGCCGGCTGCACCAATAAGAGCCAATAGCATACTATTAAAAATGTATCCTGGGTTTTCCTTTTTCACATAAACCGGGACCTGATTAATCGTTTTACCGAAATTCTCAAGGATGGGAATAATGGATTCATCAGTGCCTGGATGAGGCATAATATCCACCACTCTAGAGTAAAAAACATCATGAAAATGAAATGCACAGAACTTTGATGGTCTTGCTGAGTCCTCAGCAAACATCGATGCGAGCATGTAAGAGGTGTTCGTCGTGAATATGGTTTTTTCCGGCGCTATTTCACCAAATTGGGCCCAGACCTTTTTCTTGATTTCTGGTTCTTCAGTAACACTTTCACTAATGAGATCCGCATCAGCAACAGCTTTTTCTGGATCAAGAGTAAAATGAATCCTGGATAGTGCTTCTACTGATTGATCCTCATTGATGGCCTCCGCTTTTTGTAATTGGCCGAGGATTTTTTTCATGGTTTGAAATGAATCATCCAAAGCCTTTTGAGTGATGTCATATACACTTACTGAATACCCACTCATTGCCGATTGTAGAGCGATTCTTGATCCCAAGGTTCCAGCTCCAAGGATACATACGTTCTTGATTTCCATATTAGATTTCTCCTGTTTGAATTGTCTTATTTGCTTGTTTGCCTGCGGCTTCAACCACGTGGATCAATGCACCAAATCTAGGATCCTTAGCATGCCCCAGACTAAACCGTTTAAAAATCTGTTGGGCGATTACTCCGACCTTAATCAAGCCGAATATATAGTAAAATTGAATGTAGCTAAGGTCAAGGTTACTCTTGGATTGATAGTAAGCTGCAACTTCTTTTCGGCTCAGATTACCTGGCAAATGTGTTAGGTTGAACATTTTAAGTATATCAGTATCCTCTTTTTGAGCCCAATAGGCTAAAGAAGTCCCTAAGTCCATCAATGGATCTCCGACAGTTGCCATTTCCCAATCCAGTATGGCCTGAACAGAGTAGGGCGGTGATTTTGACAATATGATATTGTCATACTTAAAGTCATTATGGATAAAACCTACATTCTCCTTGTCCGGTATGTTGTCTTGAAGCCATTTGATTCCATTTTCAAAGTCGGGTAGCTTATTGGTTTTTGCGCGAAAATAGCGCTCGGACCAACCAATAACCTGTCTTGATATATATCCCTCTGGTTTACCTAGTTCAATTAATCCAGAATCCTTTAATTCTAA
>CAZLUY010000189.1:0-5896 GCA_964562785.1 uncultured Limnohabitans sp.
CACCCATCGGTATGGACGACATGAGTTGTGATTTTGAATATTAAGAATTAGAGAGCCGATAAATTCGGCTCTTTTTTTTGTTTGCTCTCAAAGATGAAGATGAGCTATATTCGAGCTAAGAAAACAAACCAAGAATATGAATAACCCCTTACTCCAGTCATTTGATACTCCATTTGAAACGGCTCCATTTGATCAAATAAAGACTGAGGATTTTTTACCTGCTTTCAAAGAAGCTATTAAATCAGCAGAGCAGGATATAGAGACAATCAAAGAAGAAGCTCTTCCTTCATTCACTAATACAATTGAAGCACTGGATAGAGCTGGAAAAAGACTGTCGAGAATCAGCTCCATTTTTTTCAATCTCAATTCGGCTGAAACGAATGATGAAATCCAAAAGATTGCTCGGGAAGTTGCACCGATCCTCACTGAGCATTCAAATAACATCCTGTTAGACAAGGATTTATACCTGAGAGTTAAGCAGGTTTTTGAAAGCAAGGATGATTTAAACCTGAGCCCTGAGCAAAAGACTTTACTTGAGAAGACCTATAAATCATTCGTAAGAAATGGTGCTGAATTAGATGGAGAGAAGAGTAATGAATTGAGGTCAATCGATCAGAAATTGGCGCAGCTGAGCTTAAAGTTTGGTGAAAATGTCTTGGCTGAAACCAATAAATTCCTGCACCTGGTTGAGAATGAGAAGGAACTTGATGGATTACCGGATGGAATAAAAGAAGCCGCCGCAAACCTGGCAGAAGATAAAGGTCATCAGGGAAAATGGGCTTTCAGCTTAGATTATCCAAGCTATATACCAGCCATGACTTATGCTTCTAATCGAGAGTTAAGAAAGACTCTTTTTATGGCATCAGGAACAAAGGCTTGTAAAGGTGACGAACTGGATAATCAAGACAATATCAAGGAGATTGTTCAATTGCGACATGACAGAGCAAGTTTGTTGGGGTATGATTCTCATGCCCACTTCGTGCTTGAGGAAAGAATGGCCAAGACGCCTTCTCAAGTGAAGGAATTTCTAAGGAATTTATTAGACAAAGCCAAACCAAAAGGATTAGAGGAGATGCAAGAACTATCCTCTTATGCCAAGGAAAAGGATGGTCTTGATGAAATAAAAAAGTGGGATTTTGCCTATTACTCTGAGCAGCTCAAAAAAGAGAAGTTCTCTCTTGATGACGAATTACTGCGCCCATACTTCCAACTGGAAAAGGTGATTGATGGTGTCTTTATCACTGCCAATAAGCTATACGGCTTAAACTTCGTGAAGAATGAATCCATTCCAGTTTACCACGAAGAGGTAACTGCCTATGAGGTAAAAAATAATCAAGATGAGTTGGTGTCCATTTTTTATGCAGATTTCTTCCCTAGAGCAGGAAAAAGAAATGGGGCTTGGATGACGAGTTTTAAAGGGCAACGAAAAATTGAAGGTTTGGACGAACGACCTCATGTTTCCATAGTCTGCAATTTCACCAAACCGACGAAGACTAAACCTAGTCTTCTCACCTTCAATGAGGTGACTACGCTATTCCATGAATTTGGCCATGCTTTGCATGGAATGCTTGCAAATGGAACCTATGAATCTCTATCTGGAACAAGCGTATTTTGGGACTTCGTGGAGCTTCCATCGCAGATTTTTGAGAATTGGTGTTATGAAAAAGAGTGTCTGGATTTATTCGCTAAACACCATGAAACAGGTGAGAAAATCCCTGAAGATTACATTCAAAAAATCAAAGACTCGGCAAACTTTCAACAAGGGTATCAGACCTTGAGACAAGTTAGCTTTGGGCTATTAGATATGGGATATCATTCACAGGATCCATCTCAAATTTTAGATATAGAACAATTTGAAAAGAGTGTGATGAAAGAAACGGATTTACTCCCAAAAGTGGATGGGACAATGATGAGCACCTCATTCTCCCATATCTTCCAAGGTGGATATTCATCAGGATATTACAGTTATAAATGGGCGGAAGTGCTAGACGCGGATGCTTTTGAGCTATTCCAAGAAAAGGGAATCTTTGATGAAGAGACCGCAAAATCCTTCCAAACAAATATTCTATCAGCAGGGGGAAGTGAGCATCCATCAATCCTCTATAAAAGATTTAGGGGTAGAGAGCCCAAAGAAGATGCGCTTTTAAAGAGGGCTGGTTTATCAGATTAAACTAAATTAAGGACATGGAAAACAAAACTCTCCGATTACCTCCTTACCTGAAAGTACTTACTGTTCTTCTCCTGATCATAGTACTGGTTTACATTTTGATTATTGGAAAACCCCTTTTGGTTCCAATTTTCATGGGAGGTTTTTTTGCCATTCTATGGACTCCATTTAGCGATTGGCTGGAGAGAAACCGTATTCCAAGGATACTGTCATGTGTATTTTCACTTCTATTCATGACCGCTATTGTAGTAGGCTTGGTGACTTTCATCATCACCACAGTTTCCAGTTTTACTGCCGATTTCGATAATGATGTAGATGAGAGGATCACTCAATACGCCCAATCAATTGATGATTGGACCATCTCAACATTCGGCGTAGATGAGGAACTAAGAAACAAAGCCAATTCCGATTACTTCAAAGAAATATTGGCGGAGAATAGTGGTAGCGTTTCGGGGTTCGCACTGAAAACTGTGGGGTCTTTATCGGGAATAGTTCTTATTCCTGTTTTTATGTTTTTCTTCCTTTTATATCGAGATCATCTAACCAAGGTCATCGTAGCTATTTACCATAAAAAGGATCCCGCCTTGGTGAAAATGAGGATTACTAGTCTTACCAAGGTGATTCAAAACTATATTATTGGCGTGGTAAAGGTCATGGGGATACTAGCCATCCTTAACATCACTGCGTTCACCATAATTGGAATTAAGCATGCCGTATTCTTTGGGACGGTTGGAGCAATTTTGAATATCATTCCTTATGTAGGGCCGCTTATTGGTGCCATGATGCCATTCTTTTTTGCCTTTCTCACCAAGGATGGTCTTATATACCCATTAGCTGTTTTTGCTTCTTATCAGGTAATCCAATTGATTGAGGGAAATATCCTTACTCCAAAAATTGTTGGGAGTAATGTTAACCTGAATGCATTTGTCACATTCCTTGGTTTGCTAGTCGGCGGAACAATTTGGGGAGTTGCGGGTATGGTATTAATCATCCCGGGCATGGCCATCATGCGGGAAATATTTGAATTGAATGAAGACACCTACCCTTTCTCCATCCTATTTGGTGAGGAAAACAATAAATCTCCGGAGGAAATTGAGGCTGAGAATGAAAAGGAGTAACCTTGCAGCCCTGGCATTGATCTTCCTTTTAGTTGCCTGTGATTCTGTAGAGGATAAAAAAGGACGATTTCTCTTAAAGGGGAATGAAAAACTTAGCGAAAATGATCCAAAAACAGCAATCGATTTTTACACAGAAGCAATTGAGCTAGACCCTACATATAAAGAGGCTTACTTCAATAAAGCCATTGCCCACCTGGAGTTGAATCAATTGGATGCTGCAATTCAGGATCTAAGCGAAGCGGTCAAAATTGATCCAAACTACATGGATGCCTTGTTCGAAAGAGGCTTGACTTATATTGATAATGGGGAATTCTACAAGGCAAGGGTTGATGCAAACTCACTTCTAGAAAAGGACGGTCAAAATTGGAAATCCTATTTCCTTCTAGGCTTGGTAAATGAAAAGCTGAAAGATTACGATATAGCTTTGAGTGCTTTCGAGAAAGCAAGAAGGCTGAACCCAGAGAACTCTGATTTGATTGTAAATCAAGCCACAATCCTCTTCCATCAGAAAGAATATGAAAAAGCTCTTCAAGCTCTTTCAGAAGCTCAAAAACTAAATCCAAAGGAAGCTAATATTTACAATCTCAGATCCATGATTCTCTTTGAAGAAGCATCTTACGAAGAAGCTTTGGATCAAGTAGAAAAAGCGTTAGAAATTAACTCGAGGCAACCTTACTTCTACAATAACAAGGGCTTGTATTTACTCTATTTGAATCGATTTGATGAGGGAATTTCTTTAATTAATCAAAGTATCAAACTAGATCCAAAGAATCCGTTTGCCCTGAGAAATAAGGGGATCTATTATGTCATGATTGGGGATAAAAACTCTGCAATGAGCTATCTCAGTGATTTAGAGCGGAATTATCCTGAGATGGAGTTGGTTGAGGAGTATTTTGAAAAGGCTCAGGCCCTTGAGTGAAATTTGACCACTACTTCTTTAATCGCTGCATGAAGTTCAGCCGCGTCAATTGGCTTGGCTACAAAAGCATCAAAACCACATTCTTTGATTCGTTCCATGATTTCAAGTTTAGCTGCCGCTGTCAATGCAATAACTGGAATCTCACTTTCTTTCTTGATCAATTCTGTGGCTTCGAAACCGTCCATGACGGGCATTTGAATATCCATTAAAATGCAGTCGTATTTCTTATCTGAATTCAGTGCATCAACAGCCTCTTGACCATTAACAACTCTATCATGGGTGTAACCCCACTTTTTAATGATCTTGCCTAGAACCAAGGCGTTAACTTCGTTATCCTCAGCCATAAGGAGATGAAGATCTTCAGTTAACCTGTGTGGAGTGGATGGAATAATTTCTGGAATAGAAGAGCCTTTATCAAGCTCAAGATCCAACTCAAAATAGAATTTACTTCCTTCATCTAGCTCAGATTCCAAGTGAATCTCGGAGCCCATTATATTCAATAGCTTCTTCGTGATCGAAAGGCCCAATCCTGTACCACCATACTTTTTATTAAATGTTGGCTTAACCTGATCGAAGTCCTCAAAGATCTTCTCTTGGTTTTCTTTAGCAATACCAATTCCAGTATCCTGAACCTCAAAATAAACTCGAATCTTATTTGACTTCTTCTTCAAAAGGTCAACTTTCACAGAGACCATTCCCTTATGGGTGAACTTGAGAGCATTTGTAATCAGATTATTCAATACTTGAGAAATCCTGGTTTTGTCACCTAAAACCATAACATCAAGCTTTGGATCCAATTCCAAACTCAGCTTATTCTTACTGTCTCTCGCATGGAACGTAAGACCCTTTACGATCTGATTTAAGAGGTCTGAAAGATTAAATCCTGCATTCTCTATACTGAGTTTACCCGCTTCGATTTTCTGGAAATCCAGAAGATCATTGATCATAATGATCAAATTATCCACCGCAAAATTGATGGTATTCAAAGCATTCTTCTGGTAATCTGAAGGAGACTCGTGGAGCAAGGAATACACGGATCCTGAAATCGCATTAAGTGGTGTCCTTAGCTCGTGACTAATCATTGATAAGAAATCAGACTTTATCTGGTTGGCTTTCTCTGCAGCCTGCTTCGCGTCATCTAGTCTTTCTTCGAATTCTTTTTGTCTACTAATATCGGCTAGATATCCATACCAGGCCATGTCACCATTCTCATGTCTTTGAGGCCTTGCTTCACCCATAACCCAATGGAATCCGTTTGTATTTCCCGATTTTACTCGGAACTGACATTGCCATGGCTCCATTCTTTTTGCTGATGAAACAGAAGTCATGACCACCTGAGGAAGATCCTCAGGATGGACATTAGCCATAGCGGCCCCTATGTCCCTGATGCTCTCCACCTGATCAGATTCGAGCCCCAGAACGGTTCCAATTCCTTTGGAAAGGAAATCGAATCTAATATTCCCATCATTAGAAAGTACCATTTGATACAATCCTCCAGGAACCTGATCGGTCAAATTCATTAGGAATTCAGTACTGTCTTCCAGAGATCTCTCAAGTGTAATTTTCTCGGTAATATTTCTGAATGAAATCGAAATGAAGGTCTTTGATCCAGAATTAATCTCCTTAGACCTTATAGCCAAAGTGAGTATATCCTCATTCGTATTTCTAATTCTTGAGATCCTTTCAACGTTC
>CAZLUY010000190.1:0-4634 GCA_964562785.1 uncultured Limnohabitans sp.
AAGATGGTTACCTTGGTTACAGGTTTTGTAGGTTCTGAAGATGATTTAAAGGCTCTGGGAAAGGAACTGAAAAGTAAATGTGGTGTGGGTGGTTCTGCCAAGGATGGTGAAATACTAATCCAGGGAGATCACAGAGATAAGGTTATACAAATCCTTATCAAAGAGGGGTACAGGGCGAAGAAATCAGGTGGCTAAGGTTCAAAAACCCTATTTCCTTTACCAGGCTAAATTGTATATTAGCCTTCCTTATCTGATTTATCAAGCGAATCAGGTCAGAAAACGTTACCCCACTCCCCCATCTCTCTCAGAGGATTTAATCTTGGGTAAAGGCCATGAGCAAATTCTTGTCATAGGTGAATCTACCGTTGCCGGCGTAGGTGCTTCTACAACTGAAGACACCCTAGGGTATCATCTCTTTGATGGTTTTCAAGCTCAATTTCAAATTAGAAATCTGGGCAAGAATGGAATTCTTGCCAAGGAGGTAATTCCGCATTTCAGAAAAAAACTGGAGAAACTCACCTCTCCAAATTGGAAGGGAGTTTTTCTTTACATAGGCGCGAATGATTGTTTTAGAGTTTCGCATCCCACCCAATTCCGTAAAGCTCTAATTAGGTTACTTGAACACCTCCGAGTTTCCCTTAAGCCTAATTGGATTTATCTGGCAGACATTCCCCCGGTCCAAATATTTCCAGCGTTCCCTAACACCCTCAAGTCTTTTTTAGGAGAACAAAGGGAATTTCTGAGAAATGAAATGATGGAGATTGCCATTCAACAAAAGGACATTGTTTTTGAATCCATCCATTTAGATCTAAGCGAAGACTTTTTCTCAGAAGACCTTGTCCACCCTTCGGGCAGTGGGTATAAGGCCATTGCAGAATTTTCTCTGGAAGGTCTAAAACGGGCTGGGGTTTACTAAATTTTCCTTAACTGGCTTTTCTGCTGTCAGTGAAAAACTTTATCCATTCTTGTGGGTTATGACGGCATCCCTATATTTGCAGATACAAATGGAAAAATTCAATAGTCATATTGCTTCTTTTTTAGCGGCCCATCATGGTCGTCATTTCCATCATTCCTGATCAGGAATACTTTTACAATACCCGAAGAAGCCGATGATAGGGATTCCGCTCTTCACCCCAAAAATCTTCCCAATTCAATTTCAATGCATAATTTGCTACAATGGAAAATATTATCCGTATTGCCGTTCAAAAAAGCGGTAGACTATCCGATGATTCCCTAAGCCTAATCAAAGAATGTGGAGTCAAATTTTACAATGGTAAAGGAAAGCTAAAAGCTACCTCAACCAATTTCCCTATCGAATTCCTATTCCTTCGTGACGATGACATTCCTGGCTATGTCGCGGATGGAGTCGCCGACCTAGGTATTGTTGGTGAGAATGAGCTAGTAGAAAAAGATAGAGAAGTAAGAGTTCTAAAGAAGCTGGGCTTTTCTAAATGCCGTCTCTCCCTTGCCGTTCCTAAGGGAGTGGACTACCCAGGTCTCTCCTACTTTCAAGGGAAAAATATAGCTACATCTTACACAAAAATTCTAGGTGACTACCTTGAAGAAAATAATATTCAAGCTGAAATTCACGAGATCAGTGGCTCCGTAGAAATTGCTCCAAGCATTGGATTAGCAGAAGGTATTTGTGATATCGTGAGTTCAGGATCTACCCTAATGATGAATGGTCTGACTGAGGTGGAACAGATTTTCAAATCTGAGGCAGTTTTAATCTCAAATCCAGATCTCAAGGATTGGCAGAATGAGATTGTCGAAAAGCTTCTTTTTAGGATTAATGCAGTGCAGCAAGGGAAAAGCAATAAATATGTCCTCCTAAATGCACCAAATGATTCCCTCGACAAAATTATCTCTTTGATTCCGGGGATGAGAAGCCCCACGATTTTGCCATTGGCTCAATCCGGATGGTCTTCCGTTCATTCGGTACTCAACGAGGATATGTTCTGGGAAAATATCGAAGAGTTACGCGAAGCAGGTGCTGAGGGAATACTTGTCATTCCTATTGAAAAAATGGTCCTTTAACTCAATAGCACTTTCGTTATGAAACTACTTAATAATCCAAATAAAGAAATCTGGCGAAAAGAGCTTAAGAGGCCAATTCAAAAGGGTTCGAAGATAAAGGAGATAATTAAGCCGATTTTCAAGGAGGTCAGGAAAAATAGGGATAAGGCCTTAGTCAAGTTTGCAAAAAAGTTTGACCAGGTAAAAATTGATTCACTTCTCGTTACTGAGAAAGAAATCGATGCTGCCGTAAACCAAGTTCCTGATGACCTTAAAGAAGCAATTCAGGTGGCATTTAAGAACATCCAAAGATTTCACGCTTCTCAAAAACAAGAGGAGTTGATCGAAGAGGTCATGCCTGGAGTCATTTGTCGAAGAAAGAGTGTGGCCATTCCCAAGGTAGGATTATACATCCCTGGGGGTACCGCTCCTCTTTTCAGTACTGTTCTTATGCTTGGTATTCCTGCAGTCCTAGCCGGATGTAAAGAAATTGTACTTTGTTCACCACCAGATAGAGAAGGAAATATTCACCCAGCGATACTTTACACGGCCAATTTGATTGGTTTGAATAAAATTGCCAAGGCTGGAGGTGCACAAGCCATTGCAGCAATGACCTTTGGAACAGAGTCAATTCCTTCAGTGGATAAAATATTTGGACCTGGAAATCAATTCGTTACAGCAGGAAAGCAAAGAGCAACAAAGTATGGTGTGGCTATCGATATGCCAGCTGGGCCTTCAGAGGTTTTGGTCTATGCAGATGGTTCTGCCAATCCATCCTTCGTGGCAGCAGATCTTCTATCGCAAGCCGAGCATGGAGTAGATTCACAAGTCGTCCTTGTAACAGACACTGATGTTTTTGCAGATAAGGTTCTTAAAGAAATAGATTCACAGCTCAAAAAACTTTCCAGGAAAGATATTGCAAAGAAGGCATTGTCAAATTCCAAAATTGCGGTTATGCCTGATCAGGCCCAAGCCATTAATCTAATCAATGATTATGCTCCCGAGCACTTGATTATCAGCGTGAGTAATGAAACCGAAGTGGTTAATTCAATTGTGAATGCTGGTTCAATATTTATTGGAAACTTCACTCCTGAATCTGCTGGCGACTACGCCTCAGGAACCAATCACACGCTGCCTACTTATGGCTATGCCCGGAATTATAGTGGCGTGTCTCTGGATTCTTTTGTCAAGAAAATAACCTATCAAAAAATCACCGAAGAAGGGATTAAGAATCTTGGCCCTACTGTAGAAGTAATGGCAAAGAACGAACTTTTGGATGCTCATAAAAATGCCGTGACTGTTCGACTTGACTACCTGAAAACAATGGACTCATGAGTTTTGATTTGAATTCCATCCTGAGACCTCACCTGAAGACTTTAAAACCCTATACTTCTGCCAGAGATGAGTATAGTGGTAAGGAAGGCATCTTTCTGGATGCAAATGAAAATCCTCATGGGAGTATCACTGAGCAGGATTTCAATAGATACCCAGATCCATATCAAAAGGAGCTCAAATCCAAACTGGCGTCAATAAAACAAGTAAGGCCTAGTCAAATCTTTCTTGGCAATGGGTCGGATGAAGCTATTGATTTATTGATTCGAGCTTTCTGTGAGCCCGGTAAAGACCATGTGATTTTGAACCCTCCCACATATGGGATGTATGAAGTGAGTTCAAGGATAAATAATGTAGAAATACAATATGTCTCCTTGACACCCGATTATCAATTACAACCTGATGAAATCAGGAGGGCAACCAATGAAAACTCTAAAATTCTTTTCCTTTGCTCTCCCAATAACCCCACTGGTAATTCATTGGATCGAAATGATATTTTGAAAGCCATTGAGGATTTCCCAGGAATCGTAGTGGTAGATGAGGCTTATGTTGATTTTATGGAGCAGAAGAGTTTGGTGGCCGAATTGGATAAGTTTCCAAACTTGGTTGTAATCCAAACCTTCTCTAAAGCTTGGGGCTTGGCCTCCTTGAGACTAGGAATGGCATTTGCATCCGAGGAGATCATCGCGGTGCTGAATAAAATCAAGCCTCCCTATAATATATCGGGGTTAACTCAGGACACACTTTTGAAAGCTCTTCCTGATATAGAGAAGGTAGATTTGATGGTAAAAGATATTCTTGAGGAACGGGAAGAAATGAGGTTAGAGTTAGAAGAGATGCCTGGAGTAGAAAAGATTTATCCTTCAGACGCCAATTTCCTGTTAATAAGGATTCCAAATGCAAATCAGGCTTATGAAGATTTGATAGCTCGGAAAGTAATAACCAGAAACAGATCCAAAGTCCAGCTCTGTGAGAATAGCCTTCGAATCACTATTGGTACCAAAGAGGAAAACAGAATATTTTTGGATGAGCTAATAAGCTGGTTAGGATCAAACTAATAAAAATGAAGAAGCGAGTTTTATTTATCGATCGAGACGGGACCATAATAAAGGAGCCACCTAGCGACTATCAAGTGGATAGTTTGGAAAAGCTGGAGTTCTTACCAAGGGCAATCTCTAACCTTAGAAAGATTGCTGAGGAGACTGATTTCGAATTGGTCATGGTGACTAATCAAGATGGTCTGGGAACTGATTCCTTTCCTGAAAAGGACTTTTGGCCGGCGCAGT
>CAZLUY010000191.1:0-5854 GCA_964562785.1 uncultured Limnohabitans sp.
AAGGAATCATGTCTAGTACCTTTTCCAAAATGTATGTTCAAGTCGTCTTTGCGGTTAGAGGACGAACATCTTTGATTCGAGAAGACTGGGAAAAAGAACTTTACAAATACATATCGGGAATCATTAAAAACAAGGATCAAACGCCTTTAGCAATTAATGGCATGCCGGATCATATCCATATTTTGATCGGGGTTAAACCAAGTTGCCGAGTGTCAGACCTGGTTCGAGAGATAAAGAAAGCTTCGAATGTATGGGTCAATGAGAAGGGTTTTTGCAAGAAAAAATTTGAGTGGCAGGAAGGGTATGGCTGCTTTACCTATTCACATTCTTCATTAGATCAGGTGATCAAATACATCAATAACCAGAAGGAGCATCATAATCAGAGAAGCTTTCGAGAAGAATACAAAGAGTTTTTATCAAGGTTTCAGATAGATCATAAAGATGAATATCTCTTTGATTGGCTAGATTAAGATCTGGCAAATTCAATATGTCAAAAGGCATAACCCTGAAAGGGTTGAATATTTATAGCACCATTTAATTACCGTTGAAATACGACCCCATCGGGGTCGCACCTCAGGACATATCCTTAGTCTATAATTATTCAATCCCTTCGGGATTTGATAAAATTCCAAAAATAACCCTGAAAGGGTCTTATGCCTATAGCCTTAATCATATCGATACGAATACGACCCCTACGGGGTCGCACAAGGATTCATTGAATCAATCTAAAATTATTCAATCCCTTCGCGATTATCTGTGTTAAAATCAAAGCCTTCAAAAGGTCGAAAATTTCAACTCGCAAGTCTATCCAAGACCCTGAAAGGGTCACATGGTTATAGGAATAAAACAAGTCATCCAATACGACCCCGATGGGGTCGAATATTGATTTCTAACAACAATCCTATAAAAATTCTATCCCTTCGGGATTGATCAACTTCAATAACGATTACAAATAAAAGCTTGCATTTTAAACCGCATCCAACACCCTGACCAGCTTCTCCCGAACTTCTCCAGCTAAGGGTGCAATCGCATCATTGTTGACGGCTGACATGGCTGCGGCGGGATCCATAATGGAAACTTCAAAATGCCCATCACTCAGCGCTCTTAAAGTAACATTGCAAGGAAGCAAGGCTCCTATATGAGGCTCCGCTTGCAATACCTTATCTGCAAAAACCGGATTACAGGCACCCAAAATCAAATATTGGGGATAATCTTTATCCAGCTTTTTTTTCATTGTAGCCTGGATATCGATTTCAGTTAAAACTCCAAAACCCTCTTTTTTGAGCTCTGCCTCTACCGCGGTTCTTAAATCTTCAATCGAAGTTGACTCTACTTCTTTTGCTTGGAAATAACTCATGTTCAAAATTTTATTATGAAAGAAAAGGGAGCCGATAGCTCGACTCCCCTATCATTTATGGTAAATAACTTAGTCCTTTTCTAGTCTTCCAGAGGAAGTATTTCTCGAACAACACCTTGCCAAAATCATAAATCACATTCGGTACCATGATGGCAAATGAACGAGGCTTAAATAGGTTATTACTTAGAATAACAACTTCTTTCTTCCCTGCATCCATAATACAGATGCCAGGAATCTTACCCCAAGCTTTGCGCTTAAGCTCTTCTTTTCCTTTCTCTACCCTAATGATATTCTCAGCTACAATCTTACCAGTCTCATCACTCGGATATCCAGTTTTAGGACTACTGAAAGGAACCTTACCTGGGGTGAATGGGATCTTTACATCCACCGCAATTCCTGCAGCCCAGATATTAGAATAAGTTGGATGCCTGTAATCATCCCCAACAGGAATATATCCATTGGCAGTCGCTTCAAGCTTTGGAGAATTCTGAACAAAATCTACACCTACAAATGGAGGCATTAACATGGAGAAAGCATAAGGTAAAGACTCTCCATTACTCAATTGAATCTCCTTCTCATCCATACTTTCTACTGCAACCTCGGTTCTGTAGTGGATATTAAACATCTTCATGAATGACTTCAACATGGTCTCTCCACCAGTCATTCCATCAATTCCGAAGTGTCCAAGGAAGGTTTCGGGGGTTACCCAATACAAATCCACCTTCTTCCTGATATTTTCTTCCCTTAACCACTTTTCGAAGTTGAAAAGGAATTCATAGGCAGCACCCATACACCCAGCATTTTGAGTTGCTCCAATAACGACTTGACCAGGGTTCTTTTTGAACTTCTCCAATTGCTCACGGATCTTCATGGCACCAATAGGAGTTCCAACATAACTGGAATACTCCTTGACTCCAGGAGCTACATTAAAATCTACCTTTGGTCCTGTAGAGATCACCAGGTGATCATAGCTTACCTCTCCCTGATCTGTTTCTACAATTTGCTTATCAGGGTCTACTTTTAAAGCTGTAGCCTTAAAAAATTCAACTCCTTTTTTCTTAAAAATATCCCCTCTCGGGATACTAATATCTTCAACTTCTCTTCTCTTGAATGGTACCCAGATCAAAGAAGGGATAAAAAGAAAATCATCATTGCGGTCGATCACAACAACCTGGTGATTCTTGTCTTTTCTCTTGATTTCAAGTGCTGCTGTGAAACCAGCAAAATTTCCACCTATAATTACCGTCTTTCTCATGACTTGTACTGATTGGTTGCCTAAATGTCCAAATCATCAAGGAGAAAGAAAGTGACTTAGGTCACTTTAAGGATTGATTTTGAGAGAATTTTTACTTGAAAATTGAGACTGTCTCAAAAAGAAATGATGTAGATCTCTTTAAGCACTCCAAACCATAGAAATGTGCTCTATTCCGTCTTCATCATAGACTTCACCCTCTGGCTGAAACCCCAATGATGAATAAAATTTAAGTGCATAGGTTTGAGCGCTTATGCGGATATTTCCTTTTCCAAAGACTTTCTGAGATTCTTCAATTGATCTGTCCATCAGTTTTCTACCGGCACCTGTACCACGTATAGACTTTGCTGTAATTACTCTTCCAATTGATATCTCTGAATAAGAAACACCAGGAGAAACTAGCCTGGTATATCCGACCAATTCAGGCCCTTTCCAAAGCATGAGATGATGGCATTTTTGATCCTTTCCATCTAAATCCTGATAGGGGCAGTCCTGCTCAACTACGAAGACTTCTGCCCTAAGCTGCATGATTGAATAAAGCTCAGCAATATCCAATTGCTGAAAAGCTTTCAGTCTGAATTCTAAATCCATGGTATTGTTGTTCAGGAATGTCGAAATCCGACAAGCTACTTATACCCCACAGGAAGCATTGAAGCCTCTCCAAATAACCTGTTCTCTAGAGATTTCTGCTGGGTTAACGTCGACTCCATAAGTGCCGATTTCTTGGCCGGTACATGAGTATACAGTCTGGATAGTCCCACAATTTGGGCAGCAATTCCTGAGGATAAATACATTTGCGCCTTGGTAATCTCCAGCCACCAAATAAAAGAATTCAGATAGGTTGGAGCTATTGACGTCAGTAGTGATTTCATTTAGCCAGGGAAACTCAAGCACTGGATCTGTTACCCCACAAATCAAAAGTGGGTCAATATTCTCTTCTCCACCGCAAGAACTGAGTGAGAGGATTATGAGGCCAGAAAATAGAATCAATAAATTCTTCTTCATCAGAAACTTATTTACCTCCTGCCTTAATGTGATTTTCCTTTATGATTCTTCTGAGGATTTTACCAACATTGGATTTTGGGAGCTCATCAGCGAAGTATACCTCTCTAGGAACCTTGTAATTAGTTAGCGAAGTCTTGCAATGTGCAATGATAGTTTCTTCTTTGACTCCATCTCCTGACTTCACCACATAAGCAACAACTTTTTCAGTTGACTTAGGGTCAGGCATTCCAATTACACCTACTTCCAATACACCGTCACAGGAGGCAACAACATCTTCAACTTCATTCGGATAAACATTAAATCCGGATACAAGAATCATTTCCTTCTTTCGATCGACGATCTTCACAAAGCCGTCTTCATCCATTACCCCTATATCACCAGATTTAAACCAATCGCCATGCATGACATCGGCAGTAGCTTCTGGTCTATTCCAGTATCCTTTCATCACCTGAGGGCCTTTAATCAGAATTTCGCCTCGCTCCCCTAATGGAACTTCATTTCCATCATCATCTGCAATGATGACTTCAGTATTTGGAAGAGGAACACCTATTGTCCCTATTCGTTCCGTACCGTCGATCGGATTACAAACAGCAACCGGAGAAGTCTCAGTCAACCCATATCCTTCGGCCAATGGCGTTCCAGTTACCGATGGCCATTTCTCAGCCGTAACTTTCTGAACAGCCATTCCGCCTCCTACAGCAATCTTAAGAGCAGAAAAGTCAAGGGAACTAAAATCAGGATTATTCAACAGCCCGTTAAACAGAGTATTAACTCCTGTGAATACGGAGAATTTATGTTTACCTAACTCTTTGACAAAGCCAGGCATATCTCTTGGATTAGTAATCAAGACATTCTTTGCCCCAATTTTTAGCATGGCCAAACAATTGACCGTCAAAGCAAAAATATGATAAAGAGGAAGGGCTGTAATCACTACTTCCTCCCTCTCTCTTAGCTTAGGCTTCATCCAAGCAGAGATTTGCTGCATATTGGCCACAATATTTGCATGCGTCAATTCAGCTCCTTTAGATACACCAGTTGTACCCCCAGTATACTGTAAAAACGCTGGGTCTGACAAGGCCACATCCTCATGCTTGAGGGAGTGTCGACTTCCTTTTGAAAGAACTTCTTTAAATGTGTAAGCTGTTGGAAGGTTAAAGCTTGGAACCATCTTCTTCACATGCTTTACAACAAGATTGACGATTGTACCTTTTAAGCCTCCAAGCAAATCTCCAAGTTGTGTTACAATAACATGCTTAGCCTGAACCTCTCCTAAAATCTTCTCCAGATTGATAGCGAAATTAGCAACAATGACTACCACATCAGCTCCTGAATCATTGAACTGATGTTTCATCTCACTGGAGGTATAAAGGGGGTTGGTATTCACTACCACCATCCCAGCTCTTAATACTCCAAACATGGCTACAGGGTATTGTAATGTGTTTGGCATTTGAAGTGCAACCCTGGCTCCCTTACCCAGCTTCAATTCATGCTGAAGAAAAGCTCCAAATTGGGCACTCATTCGATCCAACTCATTGAAAGAAATACTCTTGCCCATACATTCATAGGCTGGCGCATCCCCATACTTTCTGACGCTTTCTTCAAATACCTCTTTGAGGCTGTTGTAAGCTGTCACGTCAACGGATTTATCTACGGATTCTGGGTAATGTTTTTGCCAGGAGAATTCTTTCATGGTAAGAGATTTTGGGTATAAATTTTGGTTACCGTAAATACGGATTTAATTCTATTTATACAACAGAATAGCTTATTTCAGGACTTTTCGAGCGATCAACTCCTTCATGATCTCATTGGTACCTGCATAGATTCTCTGAACTCTAGCATCAGCGTATGCACGAGCTACGCCGTACTCCCACATATAACCATATCCTCCGTGAAGCTGGACACATTCATCAGCCACCTTACACTGTAACTCGGTCATATTATACTTAGCTGCAGAAGCCATTGCAGAATCCAGTTTACCTTCATTATGAAGATTCACCAGTTGGTCGCAATAGATTCTCCCCTGCTCAAGAGCCGCCGTCATTTCCGCGATTTTGAACCTTGTATTTTGAAACTCAGAGATACTTCTTTCAAAGGCTTGTCTTTCCTTTACGTAGTCAACCGTAGAGTTCAGCATATACTCACCCAATGCGACTGCTGCTAAAGCGACAACAAGTCTCTCTTGTGCCAATTCGGTCATAAGATACTTGAAGCCCTCTCCTACATTTCCAAGAAGGTTTTCT
>CAZLUY010000192.1:0-3497 GCA_964562785.1 uncultured Limnohabitans sp.
AAGATTATCTTATTGGCCATTTTTAGCTGCCAATTATACCATCCTCCTTGATCAACATTAGGATCATACTTATGGCCAAGTTTAAGCGCCCAGAAGAAACGGCTCTTTTTTACCCCAGACAGCTCATAACCTTTTGCTACAATCTTATCATAGATTTTCTCCAGCAAACGTGGAACTGTGTTGAACATATGTGGTTTGACCTCTTTGATGTTCTCACCAAGGGTTTCCAAACTTTCGGCATAATAAACCGAGTAGCCAGCATATAGGTAAGCAAATGAGGCAGATCTCTCATAGATATGACATAGAGGAAGGAAGCTTATTACTCTGGAGGTTCCCTGTTCCACCGTCCATATCTTTTCAATGCTTTCAAGGTTTGAAAGAACATTGGAATGCTTCAGCATTACCCCTTTAGGTCTACCTGTAGTTCCACTTGTATAGATAATGGTAAATAAATCAGAAGTGCTTACTGCCTCTTTGGCTGTTTCAAGCTTTTGCAAATCACCATTTACACCTGTAGCCAAAAAATCTTCCCAAAACTCAACTCCATCTAACTTTCTGAGGCCAATTATTCTTCTATCACCAGCAACCTTATTTGCCTTTTCTAAAATCTCTTCACTTCCCACGAAGATCATTTTTACTTCTGCATGATTGAAGATGTAATCATAGTCTTCAGAAGTGATAGTCGGATACATTGGAACGGAAACCGCGCCTATTTGCTGAATAGCTAAATCAACAAAATTCCATTCAGGGCAATTATCAGATATGATGGCAATCTTATCATCGGCACCCAATCCTGCATTCATAAGAGCAAGGCTCAGGTTGTCAATAATTTCTTTTATATCTCGAGAAGAAAAGGTCTTCCACTTTCCATCTTCTTTTTTAGCCAGTGAAATTTCTTTATCAAATTTCGCAATCTGGTAAGGGATCAAATCAAAAAGTCTTTGGGGTTCCATGATTATTTGGGTTTGCTTTTGTACATAAGTATACCAAAAGCACTCCTCGTAATCAATTAATTACCAACATTACCCACCTTCTAGTTATAGAAATAGAATAATTAATTAAAAATCTTTATGGTTATTATTAAGTATGTGGATATGTGGGTAAGTCCTTTTTACTCTTTTCTCAACTTTTCTTTGATGATATCTTAGCACTTATCCCCAAGTTTCAAACATATAACTATTTGAAAAATAATGATTTATAAAGTTATTGACATGTTTAGTTCGAATGTTTGTTCAATTCTTGTGAGTAAAAGCTATGTGGGTATCTGTTGAGTTGCCCGTTGAAAATAAGAGGATTTTCCCCAGAGATGAGTCTGCTTGATTTTGCTTCAATTGGCAATGGGGATAAATCAGAATAATCAATTGCATATTCCATTAGATATCCACTCGTTATCAAGACTTATCCACTGCCTTTTTAGCGGATCCCTGTATCTGGGTTTGGAGAAATTTGCAGAGGCCCGACTGACCATCCACCTCGGATCATTATGTCCTTGGAAGCTGTTTCAGGATCAAAAAAGTAGTAGACCTTTTCGGCCTGTCTTTTGAGATTATAATCTGCTGGATCCCATATCCCATTCCCATTTTCATCTTCAATTACCTTTAATCGATAAGTGCCAGGTTCAATGAGTTTGAAAGAAAAAGTTCCATCGGAATTAAGGGGTGTAGATCTTATCGTTTCGTCTTTCCCGTTCTGTAATTCCACAATGACATTAGAAGCCTGAGTGTTGACAGAGCCGGAAATCTCATCTGCTAATGAATTCCTTTTGAGCTTTCTATAGTTTGCTTTTAATAAGTCATCATTGTACAATCCCTCAATATCCTGGAATGTGGAATCATTAGCTATAAGACTAAAAATGCTTTGATTTAAGGAATCCGGGATTGTTAATTGGATCAATAATTCATCCCTTCTAATAGAATCTTTGAAGCTTACCATACTTGGAGTGACCGGGTAAAACAGGGCTGAATCATAGCTTACCAAAAGAGAATCATAATTAATTTCTTTTAGTGGTTTGTTGAATGTCAGCTCCATTTTTAGTTCTTCAAAGAAGCTTATTCCTGAATTTACTGTTATTGAGAGGTCCTCAGGCTTGCGTTCACTTTCAGGAAACTTTGCCCAAATAAGAGTATCAATGGACTGATTAATAGAATCGGTCGCTATGATCTTTAAAGCTAAACTGTCATTTGGGATAGGCTCAGAGTAAACTCTTACTCTGTCGTCAAGAATTTTATAGAAAATTTCCTTGCCGGAATTCTCAGCTTGGAGCTCAAAATTCTTCAGGCCTTTATTGAAAACAATGAGAAGGTTTGAGCCGGAGTTTGACGACCTTGAAAGTTTGAAAGCTGTCTGATCCGCAGCAGAAAGGTTAAAGTAAAGGAAGGAATTCTGATCTGGGCTTAATTCCAATGTGTCATTGATGAAGGAAAACATCTCTGATTTATATTCTGCCTTCAGCGTGTTGTTTTCATCTAGCCAGGAATAGGCAAGGTATTGTCCTGCCCTCAGGTTTTCAAATGCGAAGTTACCTATAGAGTCCGCCCTTGAAATGTAATAAGGAGGTGATGTGAAAAGATCAGTGGTATCAGAGAGTTCATATAAACCAACCAGGACATCTTTGTAGTCCGTTGTTCGTGTGGGAAACAAGATATTTGTTTTACCATTCACGGTGAGGCTGTCTATTGTTGGCCCTGTAGAAAAAACTAGTTTCAGGTTTTCCGCAGGGTTGCCTTCTGAAAGATCCTGAACAGATTTTTGAAAGTTGAATACATATGTTGTGCTGTCCTCTAGCTCCTGATTTAATTCGATAATTACTCTGTTCTTTAAGGCTGTGGTGATGATTTCATTTTTATTGAGACGCGGAGTAATAATGATGTTTTTATTAGGATTATCCAGCTTAAGATATTCATCAAATTCCAGAATAATTGTTTCTGGTTTGGAGTTAATAGATTGATTTTCAGGAGTTAATGAAAGTAATTGAGGTGGATCTTCATCAATGGGGCCACCCATAGGTGAACTTTGTTTCGCACATCCACTTATTACCAATAGGATAGCTATTAATATGTAGCTGAATTGTTTCAAGGTTTTCTGAAAATGAAAATATTGCTCGAATATAATGAGCTAGAACGTTTTGCCTTGATATTGGATTTCAAACCTGATGAGAAAGCCTTAATGTATTGTGTCAATTTGGGTTGCTTTGGGTTTTGATAGCTTTCGGAAAGTAAGGAGACATAATAACTATCAAATTTCATTGGTTTAGTACTTAGCAACTCTAGTTTCATCAACTTTCCAAATTCCTGCATACTATTCTCTGTGAAATGGTAAAGATGACGCGGAAGATCCCAACCAGCCCAAAATTCTTGATACTGTTCAGCGTCGGGGCTCTCAGGATTTGGAACAGCGATGATTAGATGAGCTCCCTTCTTTAATCTCGAAATAAGGTTGGTCATTGTTTCTTGAAGCTCATGTATATGTTCCATTACATGAAAGAGTGAAATTATGTC
>CAZLUY010000193.1:0-4048 GCA_964562785.1 uncultured Limnohabitans sp.
ATTACTGGAGCCAGAAGAGCTGCATTCTCCAATGAGGCTGGGATTGGTACTGCGCCAATGGTTCATGGAGCATCTAAGAATAATGAGCCAATTAGAGAAGGACTGATTGCTATGCTTGGTCCGTTCATTGATACAATTGTGGTATGTACTCTAACGGCACTAGTAATAATGGTTACCGGTGTTTGGCAGACATCCGAATCCGATGGAGTAAGATTAACTTTGGCTGCTTTTGATCAAGCTCTACCAAGTTTTGGGCGATATTTACTGATGGCAGCAGTTTTGGTGTTTGCTCTATCGACTATGTTCACTTATAGTTATTATGGTCACAAGTGCTTCAATTATCTTTTCGGAGCAAAGAGAGCAGATTACTATAATTACTTTTATCTGGTAACTATTGTCGCCGGTGCAGTAGCATCACTACAGGTAGTAATTAGCCTTGTTGATGGCATGTATGCCGTGATGGCCATTCCTACTATGATTTCTACCTTCTACCTAGCTCCAAAGGTTAAAAATGCAGCCAAGGATTATTTTAAAAGAATGAAGGGCCATTGGGATGATTAGAAAGGTTTTGATAGCACCTAATGCTTTCAAGGGCACATTAAGCGCTAAGGAAGCTGCAGCTATCATTTCAGATGTTTTTTCGAAAGAATTACCCGAAGTAAGGTTAGACTCTTGTCCCATCGCGGATGGAGGTGATGGTACTTGTGAGTTAATAGCAGAGTATCTTGGCTTAGCAGGCACACCCATGTGGTCTCTTAATGCTATTGGGTTGCCAAAAGCTGGGAAATATTTCCTAAACAAGAATTCTAGAGAAGCCTATATCGACGTTTCTGAGGTTTCAGGTTTAGGTAATCTTAATCCAACACACATTGAGCCTACTATTGCCTCAAGTTTCGGGACCGGATTGTTAATAAAAGAGGCCATTCAACAAGGAGCAGGGACAATCATTCTTGGATTAGGTGGATCTGCAACCATTGATTTAGGACTTGGGATTCTTCAAGCTTTGGGATTCGTTTTTTTAAGTGAATCTGGTAGAGAATTAAAGCCATTCTCCAAAGATTTCATTTTTAAGATTGCTCATATTCAACGTCCCTTACAATTACCAGACTTAAAGTTTTCATTCATTTGTGATGTCAAGTCAAAATTCAGAGGTGAATCTGGTGCGATTCGAAGTTTCGGGCCGCAGAAAGGGATTAAACCTAAGCAAATACCCAGGTGGGAAGAGGCAGCCGAGTATGTGATTTCATTATTGAAAGCGAAGTCAGGTAAAGAGCTTGAAGACATCGAAGGGTTTGGTGCAGCGGGAGGGATTGCCTATGGATTATCCCACTTTTTTGATACTCAGATTAAAGAAGGCTCGGGGTATTTTTTTGAAAAGATTCAGATGACTAGTAGAATTCAGGCTTCAGATTTAATCATTACTGGTGAGGGTAGGTTCGATCAGCAATCAAGTGACGGAAAGGGCCCTTATGAATTGGGCCTGTTAGCGAAACAAAGTAATAAGCCAATTTCCCTGATTAGCTCTGGGAGGGGAGGATTTGATTCTTTCTTTGACGAGTACATTCAATTGAATGAGTTGGATTTCAATAGAGAAGGCTTTAAGGATTTAGCGATCAATAACCTTGATATGGCCACAAAACAGTTGATAGAAGAGCTAAAGAAAAAAGGGAAGCTTTAAGCTTCCCTTTATTTTAAATATCTAACTGATAACAATTAGTGATCTGATTTCTTTTTTCCTGAAAAAGTGGATCTAGCATCAAATGCTGAAAGACCTGCGCCTAGTCCTACAAGGATACAAACAATCAAAAGGAATAACTGAGCACCGCCTGCTATTGGTGAACTGAAGATGTCTAATAATACCATAATTCTTTTCTTTTTCTAAGGATGCCCGAAGATAGAATCAGCCGATCAAATAACCAAGTTTAGATCGTTGTGTATTCAGTTTTTTGACTTTCTAGAGCTTCTTGAATGTCTAGGTTAGGGTGATCTTTGATCCATTGATTCCTAAGGGTTGTTGCCCAAGCACGCAGATACAAAATCACGTCCTCTTTACTGTTCTTGTTCAGCTCATTTCTTTTTGGAAGAGGGATACTTTTCAAAACCGTTCTATCTGTAAGGGTTTCCAAGTTGGAAAGGTCATTTGTTGAGAAACCATAATCCAACATTTTCGAGATCATCAGGTCCATCGGGTAACCGCTCGTAGGGCAAAATTCAAGTATTTGTTCAGCCCAATCACCATGCCTTTGCATCGCATATTTATGGATTTCACCTTTAGAAAGTTGGGTGACCTCTTGAGCAAGATTCCCACAATTACATGCACCCATGTGCCCCCACTGATAAGCCGCTCCGGATTCCAGATTCCTGGCAGTTTTTTCCAGAGCAGAAATAATTTCAATTTTTGCTTTAGCCATAATCTTACTGTTTAGACTCTAAACTAATAAGTCCTCGTCAGGTTTGGAAAATAGCTTTGAAAAAAGGGATTAATCAGGCGAAAATCGAATTGATCGATTTCTTAATTAATGGCTTTGACAAGTAGTCCTTTACAATAGTATAAGTAGAAGCTTTTCTAATATCCCTTTCATCAACAGAACTGCTAAGTATATAAATGTCTGTGTTTTTACTTTCGCCATTTAAGGAATCTAAAAACTGCCATCCATTCATTTCAGGCATATTTAGATCTAAAAACAGGAAATTGGGGCGAAGCTTACCTAATTCGGCCAGCGCCTTTCTTGCACTGGTGAATTTGAAGAACTTGATGGGTTCATCCACATTTTTCTCAATCAGCTTTTCAGTTACAAATGTGCTGATTGGATCATCGTCTATGAGAACCACTGTTAACATCAAAATGCAAAAAAGGTTTTTTGAAATGCAATAATTATACTTCAAAAGTATAAACTAATTACTGATTAACAAAATATTTGCCAAAGTGATGTGGAAAAGGCCTTTATTTTTGAGGATTAAATTTCTCTTTACCTTTTAAAAGGTCAAAAAAGAGAATAAAGTCAGACGCTAAACTGTAAAAAGGGTATTTAAAAGTCGCAGGTTTATTCTTTTCATAGAAAAAATGACCAACCCAAGCAAAACCATATCCTACGACTGGAATGCTGAACAGAATCCAATAATTATTTAAAAAAATCGCAGCTCCAAGAATAAAAAACAGAAGCCCTGTTCCAACAAAATGCAAGGTCCTACATGTCGGATTTTGATGCTCTTCTAGATAGTAGGGATAGAATTCTTTTAGGCTTTGGTATCGGGTTTCCATTTTGGGTGATTAGTTTGGATTGGTATTGATTTCCTGTATAAATGTTTCTACAATCTTATCCACAGTTTTTAACACCTTTTTCTCTTTAGTAGATTGACTACCTACCTCTGTTACTCCGGTTAATGTCATCAGAAATTTATCTTCTTCTGGATCAATAAAATCTACGATTACCTGAACCAACTCATAGTTGTCGACTCGAACTTGAAAATCATTCATGTTCGGTCCATAAGGATTGAACATAAATGGATCGTAGATTCGGTTCCCCCAATATCTGGTGGGGTATGGGTTTGGTTGGATTTCCTTTTGTCTCGGATCTTCATTGGAGGTGTACCTGATGACCACGTCTGGTCGGTTCTTTTCGTAGGCCATTCCATATCGCTCCAAGTTTTCCTGAAGATGAATTTGAACATTCTCGTCAAGAAACTGGGCCTTAAATCCTCTCATGCCTATTTCTTTATTCACTATGACAAAGGATTGGTATTGACTTCGAGGTTGTATTTCGGTATTCTCTTTGAATATTTCTATCGAAGAACATGAACTCAGAATCCCAATAAAAAGGAGTCCAAGAATTACGCTTTTGAGATTCTTTCTGGATTTAAAGGAGGGGATAAACATATGGGGTAACCTCATTCTCTTAAAGTTAATAGAATTCTATTTATGCCGTAACATCCAATTATTTGAAGAATGCATGCTTCCGGTCAAAATCTAATACTATTTTTGAGCAAATTTAGTTTCGATGGACAGACCGGATTTTGACAGCATTTTTATGGAATTGGCGGTAAACCT
>CAZLUY010000194.1:0-7922 GCA_964562785.1 uncultured Limnohabitans sp.
GATAAACCAATAACTATATGCTTGTTTTTCATATTAATCTTCTTTTGTCACAGAATTCAGTGATTCAACCCTTGCAAGAATTTTGATGATTGATTCCTGAATTTCCTGAAAGGGCTTAATGTCCTCAGAAACGTAAACAAAGCCAAGCAGGATATCATGAGAGGCAGTTAAATTATGTTTATTCAACCTGTAAGCTTCCTTCGCTCGCCTTTTGATAAGATTACGATTATGAGCTTTTGGAACCTTTTTCTTTGGAATGGAGATCAAAAGCTTTGGAGCTTCCCCCTCCTTAGAATCCTGCTCTTTCAGATAAACCTTAAAGGGATATAAAAAAAAAGAGGAACCTTCCGTAAAAAGTTCCTGGATTAATTTCTTTGAGTGAAGCCTTTCACTCTTGGGAAATTTGTAATTCATCACTAGGAGTTCGGTCGTATAGAAACATACGAAAAGAACCGCAAAGAATTACTTCTTCAATGTCTTTTCAGAAGAAACTGTAAGCTTTTTTCTTCCTTTAGCTCTTCTGGCCTTAAGAACCCTTCTTCCGTTTGCAGAAGACATTCTCTCTCTAAAGCCGTGCTTGTTCTTTCTTTTTCTACGAGAAGGTTGGAATGTTCTTTTCATGATCGAATATCTTTAACTAATTGCGTTCTGAATCTCTTCCTTCAGAGGAAACCCTCCAAAAAGGACTGCAAAGATAAGTAGCATTTTATTAAATACAAACAAGGGTCAAACATTTGTATTGGCCTACTTTCATCATGATTCGGTATTCCTTAAGCTCAGAGACGCCAACCTCCCAATTCTTAAATATTCTGCTATCCATATCTGACATTAAGACGAATTGCTTAAGACTTCAACTACCAGCTTGGAGGGCAGGAAGGTATCAAATCGCGGATTACGCCAAAAATCTGGTCAATCTAAAGGTCCTGAATGAAGAAGGGCAGCCAATCCCTTTTACAAAAGAAGCAAAAAATATTTGGTCGGTTGAAACCAAAGACATATCAAGCCTAACCATAAAATATGATTATCACTGTGCTAAAATGGATGCCGGTTCATCATGGATTGACGAGGAACAGATTTATCTAAACTTCATTAATTGCTGTCTCGAGCCTTTAGAATGTGAAGAGAAAGCCCTTTCCATACAAACAAATTTCAAAGACTATCCTGATGTAGTTTGTACGCTGCCCGAGTCTGGCCCAGATTCTTACCTGGCCGAAGATTTCCAACAATTGGCAGATTCTACATTTCTTGCTGCGAAGAAACTTACTCACTCGCAATACAAGTCAGGATCCAATCTATTCCACATTTGGATCAAAGGAGAGATCAATTTCAGCCAAGAGAAATTTTTAAAGAATTTCAGGCAATTCACGGATAAACTCATCGCGGATTTCGGTGAATTCCCTGAGGAAGAATATCATTTCATTTTTCAGCTGCTCCCTTTTAAGCATTACCATGGAGTAGAACACCGAAGAGGTACAGTGATTACGTATGGCCCTGCTAGCGAATTAGAAAAAGAAGATTCCATGGAGGATTTGCTTGGCGTGAGTTGCCATGAATTATACCATGCATGGAATGTCTGTAGAATTCGACCAGAGGAAATAAACCCTTACAACTTTGGAAAGGAAGCCTACACTAAAGCCGGATGGATCCTGGAGGGGATTACCACCTACATGGGGGATTTATACTTATTAAAGTCCGGAGTCTACTCCTTAGAAACCTATTTAAAGCACTTCTCTAAAGTCCTTCAAAGAGAATCTCTGGTTCAGGGTTTCCAAAGCCAAAGTATTCTTGAATCAAGTTTTGACTTATGGTTGGATGGGTATGAACCAGGAGTTCCTTACAGGAAAACCAGTATATATACTCATGGGGCATTGATTGCCTTCTCTTTAGATTTACTCCTTATGAAGGAGGGGAAAAGCCTCTCTGGAGTAATGGAGGCCGCCTGGTTAACTTTTGGCAAACCGCGAAAAGGTTATACTCTGAAAACCTTTTGGGAGCTTTTGATTAGTAGTGTAGAAAATAAGGAGCCCTTCAACAGCTTTTACCAAAACTTTATACAAGGCAAAGAAAATATCATCGAGTTTATTAAAGGAGAAATTCAACTTATTGGACTCAAGGTTTCTGAGAATCCAAGCGATGATGTTCTTAGAAACTCGCTGGGTGTTATTCTACAGACTGAGGCGGTTTCAAAAATCCACCCTGAATCGCCGGCCTATAAGGACCTTATGATTGGTGACAAAATAAAGTATGAAGAGCTGGAGAGGAACTTATCCCTTGAGGTAGATCGAAAAAATGGGAAGAAGTACCAATTCCTTTACAATAAGGGTGACAGGACATATTTCCCGGAAACCTCTTTTGAGTTTTCCCAGGAAACGGATCTTTTCCATAAATGGAGTAAATAAAAAAGGAGCCTTTCGGCTCCTTTTCTTTTAATTAAAGTCTGCGTCTGTGAGAGATGGATTGATCTCTATTGACGTGATTTTAGCCGCTAATGGCACCGGAATCTGTGGAGAGGTAATTGTCCATAACATTGGAATCATAACTCCATTTTTCTCCTCATAATTCGAAAAGGCTGTATCACCCGTTGTAGGGTTTTCGCTCTTTAGCTTTAGACCTGTTTCAACTGCATAATAATTGGTAAGGTAAGCTCCTCCACTATTAGTAACTATGACCTTATAGGCATCCACACCATCAACATCTTTTACTCCATCCAGCTTCAAGTCATAACCAAGAGACTCATAGTATAACTCTGGGATGAATAAAGCACTCATTTGAGCCTCATTGTACTGAGCCTCATTCATCTCAATATTTTGTCCTTGGGCTACAATTCCGCCTTTGCCGCCTACCATTGAGGTGGTTTGCATCACGTTACCAGCGAGAGCGGTTTTCTGTGCATAACGCTTATTCTCATCATCGTAAACAGAGGTTAATGTGATCATATTTCCCATCACATCGGCATCCATACTTACCTTAGCAGATTTAATAGCAGAAGCAGCTTCCATTCCACCAATCGCTTCAATGAAGTTGGCAATAACCTGATCAACTGTCACACTAGCATCCATAGCGATCTCTCTGGCTGGATCACCCATGTTGTCATACATCTTGACCTCACCAAAGCGCTCTAGCTTTTCAGCAATCTCTGACCCATTACCCACAGCTGTGATAAATAATTTACTTGGGTCGATTAATTGCTGAGCTGTCTCGTTTACGTCCTCTACGGTTAAATCATTAACCTTCTGCAGGTAAGTCGCATAGTAATCTGAGGGCAAATCATACCGCTCCATATTCAATGCGAAATTTGCGATGGTTGAAGGACTCTCCAATGATCTTCCAAAGGATCCCGAGATATTTGCTTTTGCTAAAGTCAATTCCTCTTCAGTCACACCATCAGCAAGTAGCCTATCAATCTCAGACACAAATTCATATACCGCTGAGTCAGTCACTTCAGTTCTTACAGAAGCTCCTGCAGAGAACTGACCAACCAACTTATCCGAACTAAAAGAAGAATATGCACCATAGGTATATCCCTTATCTTCCCTTAAGTTCTGGAATAATCTACCAGAGGACCCTCCACCGAAAATTTGGTTTAGAAGTCTACTGGAAATGTAATTCTCATCACCCAGAGTAAGATCAATAGGCTGCACTACATCAATCACCGTCTGAACAGAAGAACTTCTATCAACCAGACCAACCATAGTTTGGTCCGCTCCATCAGGCATTGTGTATTCAAAAGTCGGTACTTCACCTTGCTCCCACTCACCGAAGTATTGATTCATCAATTCTTCCGCTTCTGAAACATTCATATCTCCGACAATGGCCATGTATGCAATATTTGGCTTAAAGAAGGTCTCGTAATAATTTCTGATATCCTCAACTTCTATATTTCCGATGGTCTCCTCAGTAGAGAATTCACCATATGGATGATCCTTCCCATAAACCAAGGCGGAAGCCAATCTCCCAGAAATTGCACCAGGGTCATCCTTGGTTGTTGCGAGTCCAGTGATTGATTGCTTCTTCAACTTATCAAGTTCCTCCTGAGGGAAGATTGGATTGTAAAGCACATCCGTCATCAATTCAAGAACCTTTTCCTGATGCTTCTTCAATGAAGAACCAAACATGGATGTAGACCCTGCACTAATACTTGCTCCAATAAAATCGATTTCCTCGTCCAATTCATCCTTAGTCCTACTGGTTGTCCCAGCGGTCATCATTTGACCAACAAAACCAAGATATCCGGCCTTTTCTCCTTCAAAAATTGGATCTCTTTCAAGTACGAGAGTAAAGGAGACTCTAGGAAGCTTGTCGTTTTCTACAACGAATACCTTAAGCCCATTATCAAGAGTAAAGGTTTCGGCCTCTCCAATTTTAATTTCTGGAGCAGGTCCGGCTTCTGGCAACTGACTTCTATCGGTCTGGGCAAATCCAGTCATCGAAATCAAAAGGGCAAATACGAATGATATAGATATTTTTTTCATGTCTATCACGTGTTTTAAAATCGATGATTATTCCTCTGTAGTGTTTTCTTCAGCCTTTGGCAAATAGTAAAGAACCACTCGACCATCAAGGTTAAGATATTCCTTGGCAACTCTCTGAAGATCTGCCTTTGTCACCTTGCTATAGTAATCCATGGTTTGATTGATGTAATCGGTATCACCAAAAATCACATGAGCCTCGGCAAGGTTTTGCGCAACACCGGCCATTGAAGAATTACCGCTAACGATATTATTCTCAATAATATTCTGAAGCTTCTCAAAATCTCGATCAGAAATCCCTTCGTCCTGAACTTGCTTGATAAGCTTGTCGATCTCAGTCTCTAGAGCCTCTGGTTCAACACCCATATTTGTGATTCCATACATTATGAAAATTCCACCGTCCTCTAATTCAAGAGGAATCGCTGCAAGGGCCAAGGCTTTTTGCTGCTTATCAACAAGCTCCTTTGTCATCAAAGAAGAATTCCCTCCAGTGAGGTAAGTAGATAGCATTGAAAGCGCGTAAGAATCCGGATGATTTCTTGGTGGAAGATTATATGCCTGAATTACTGCGGGAATTTGAATATTATCATAGATAATATCTCTTACCTCTTCAGTCTTCTTTGCCTCAGTTACGTTTGGTCGATATATTTCTTTGGTCCCTTTAGGTATCTCTGTGAAATACTGTTTTACCCAATCTTCAGTCTGCTTATAATCTATATCACCAGCAATGGTCAAAGTAGCATTGTTTGGGACATAGAAGTCGTTGTAGAACTGCTGGAACTCCTCAATCTTGGCAGCATTAAGATGGTCAAGAGATCCAATTGGTGCCCAACGATAAGGATGTTCGGAATACGCACGTGCTAGGGTTTCCAATAGGATTGTTCCGTATGGTTGGTTTTCGTACCTCTGACGGTACTCCTCCTTCACTACTTCCCTTTGGGTTTCCACCCCTGTCATGTCAACTTTTGAATGAAGCATTCGCTCACTCTCCATGTAAAGAGCCAGCTCCAATTCATTGGAAGGCAAAAGCTCATAATAGTAAGTAATGTCGTTAGAAGTAAAAGCATTCAGCGTTCCTCCTCGACTTTCAATGATCTTCATGTATTGACCACGCTCAATATTCTCAGAGCCTTCAAACATGAGGTGCTCAAAGAAATGAGCAAACCCAGTTCTTTCTGGATTTTCATTTTTTGAACCAACATGGTACAAAACAGATGTGATCACAATAGGTGTACTATTGTCTTTATGCATGATTACATGCAAGCCATTGTCCAAGGTAAATTCCTTGAAATCAATCTTTTTTTGGGCCAAAAGCGGTGTAGTCATCAAGACCATCACCAGCCCAAGTAGGGTAGATTTTTTCATTGTAAAATGACAGATTAAAATTGTCCTTGAAATTAGATCGTATCAAGGGGTAAAATTGTTTCGGGTTTATACCCATTCGGGCTGTGAAAATAATACAGAAAGATTGCCCTCAATAGATTTGAGTCAATTTTTTCCATAAATAGTCCTAAAAAAATTAAGGATTAAGCTGATTCAAGATATCCTTAGCCTCATGCCACTCAAGTCGAGGCCCAAATTGACTTACAATTCTGGAACTAGCCATACTTGCGAGCTTTCCACTTGATGCATAACTGTGACCATTTGTGATTCCATACATAAAGGCTCCAGCGAACATGTCTCCTGCACCATTGGTATCAATAGCCTCTGTAGCATAAGGTTCTATATCGATAAAGGTATCACCATCAAATATCATGGCTCCATTATCGCCTTGCGTAATAACGAATCTCTCCGCATACTTTTTCAACTCCTCTCTAACCTCCAATAAATCTTCTTTACCTGTAAAAAGCATAGCTTCTTCTTCATTAGAGAAAAGCATATCGACTCCATCTCCAAGTACCTCAAGGAATGGCTCTCGGAAATACTTAACCATCGCAGGGTCTGAAAAAGTGATTGCTACCTTGACCTCATTTTCTTCGGCAATCTTCTTGGCATGCTTCATGGCCGCCTTCCCATTTTCTGATGTTATAAGGTATCCTTCGATGTACAAATATTCAGAGTTCTTGATCGCTTCTACATCCACGTTCTTCTCTGAATAAGTCTCGGTAATACCTAGAAAAGTATTCATAGTTCTTTCAGCATCTTCCGTCACCATCACCAGGCATTTTCCAGTGACACCGTTTTCGAGATTTGAAGGATCTAGATTATGGTCAATACCATTTTCCTTCATATCACTCATGTAGAAATGGCCCATTTCATCATTGGCTACCTTGCAGCAATAGAATGAGTTACCTCCAAATTGATTTACAGCGATCACGGTGTTTCCGGCAGATCCCCCACATTGCTTCTTTGCCTCTTCTGTATTGATCACACCCATTAATTCATTTTGGCGCTTTTCATCAACCAGCGTCATCAAGCCTTTCTCAACGCCATTGTCCTCAAAGAATTTATCGGTGGTTTTAAACTCTATGTCCACAAGGGCATTCCCTATCCCAGTTACGTCGTATTTTTTCATGGTTGGTTTTGGTTTTATTCTTAGTCAAAAATCTTATGCCTCTCAAATGGCTTCTCTCTATCAAATAAGTATCGATACGTATGATGGGTTTTATAAATCTCGGCTAGCAGTTGCTCACATACCCGCATCATTTTAGGATTGAAGTCTCCAATCCAGTTCATTTCTATGGTTTTATAGGTGAAATCAGACTTCCCACTCATTTTATCATAGGTGATAATCATGGCCGACTCAACCCCTTTGGATTGATGATCAGGTACTACACCAAAAACTAACCCCAACATTTTATTGGGAGGAGAAAAGGTTTTATACCAAAGGAATTTCAGCTTCCCAATCAGATCCATCTTACCATTTACATGTTTGAAAATTTGGTTGATCTCAGGAATCTGAATAAAAAATCCGACTGGTTCTTCCTTATAAAAAGCGAAGTAAATTAACCTAGGATCGATTATTGGCTTCATCTTTCCAAACATCAGCTTTGCCTCCTTGATCGCAATGGATTTACCCATGTGTCTGGCCCAGGCTGCATTGTATACTTTCATGAAGTATTCAGGTGCCTTTTCTTTGAGCTCCTTACCTTTTATATATCTGAAACTGTAATCGGGGTTGTCCATGATCTGATTTGCCCTCTTGATCATTTTTTCATCAAAACCCAGATTCTGAACAGGCCGCATATAGGTAAACTGCTTGAAATAAAGCTTGAATCCGTAGTCCTCGAAAAAACCCTGGTAATAGCCAAAGTTCCAAGGCATGTTGTAATTCGGCTCAGAGAACCCGTCTACCAATAGCCCCCACCACTTGTCTCTCTCTCCAAAATTGATTGGACCATCCATGGCCTCCATTCCTTCTGACTCCAACCAATCTTTCCCTGTATCAAATAGCTTGAAAGCTGCTTCCTTATCTTCTATGCACTCAAAGAATCCAAGCCCCCCTGTTGGTTG
>CAZLUY010000195.1:0-3649 GCA_964562785.1 uncultured Limnohabitans sp.
GGAGCCGGTCAGGTTTACAATGGAAAAGCGTGGAAGGTTCCGATTCTTTATGCAGGGATCATAACGGACGCCTACTTCATTGGATTTAATAATAAACGGTATCAATCATTCCGAGATGCGCTAAATGCTTTTGATGAAGGGGAGCCAAATGAATTCCCAACATTGAACAGAGATGGATTGGTCCGGAATGTTGATTTTTGGAGGCGAAACAGGGACATCACCATCCTCCTAATGGCAGCCATTTACGCATTGAATATTATTGATGCGAATGTGGACGCTCATTTATCTGGATTTGAGATATCAGATGATCTGGCATTAAATGTAGAGCCGAATATGGAAAGATTTAGTGCTAATTCTAATTCCTATGGGATGACTTTAAAACTTAATTTTCGATGAATATTCTTCTTTTGGGATACGGTAAAATGGGAAAACTCATTGGTGAATTGGCCGAGAAGAGAGGGCATCATATTATAGAAAAGATTTCCATTGACAATACCGAGCTATTAGATGAAATAGCCCCTCATGAAGTTGATGTCGCAATTGAATTCAGCCAACCAGAGTCTGCAGTAAGCAATATCTCATGGGCCATAGAAAATGGTATCCCAGTGGTCAGTGGTACTACAGGGTGGCTTGAAGATTGGGAAAAGGTTGTGAATTTAGTGGAGGAAAAAGATGGGAGTTTCTTCTATGCATCTAATTTCAGCATCGGTGTAAATGTATTTTTCAAGGCAAATGAATACCTGGCGAAATTGATGAATGAAACCGAGGGCTACATTCCAGAGATCGAAGAAATTCATCATACGGCTAAGCTTGATGCCCCTTCCGGAACTGCTATTACTACGGCTGAGGGAATTATAAAGAACATCGATTCTCTTGATTCCTGGACTATGGATAAGGCAGATGCTAGAGATAAGGTCTTAATTAAATCCAAAAGAATTGATCCCACACCTGGCACGCATGTAGTGGAATACAATTCAACTATTGATCAAATAGCGATTTCACACACTGCCCATAGCAGAGCCGGATTTGTAACTGGCGCGGTCTTGGTAGCAGAATGGATCCAAAATAAAAAGGGAGTTCTCTCCATGAACGATTTTCTATCTTTCTGAATAATTAAAAAGAATGAGTAAAACTAAACCAAAAAAGTCCACAGCCAGAGAATGGCTAGATGCATTGGTCTTCGCAGTAGTGGCTGCAAGTTTGATTCGATGGTTGCTTTTGGAGCCTTTCACTATTCCAACGGCCTCCATGGAGAAATCGCTTCTTGTCGGAGATTTTCTCTTTGTAAGTAAAATGCATTATGGGACTCGTATACCAAAAACACCAGTTCAAGTTCCGTTGACTCATCAGAAAATTTGGGGTACTGAAATCCCATCTTATACTGATGCTGTTCAGCTGCCTTATTACAGGCTTCCTGGATTTACAGATGTCGAAAGAAATGATGTGGTGGTTTTCAATTACCCTGTAGAATTTGAATACCCTTCAGATCTAAAGACAAACTATATTAAAAGAGCCATCGCTATTCCTGGTGATGAGTTTCGAATTGAAGCTGGGGTACTTACTGTTAATGGCGAAGCAGCGCCTCTCCCTGAGGAAATGCAGTTCTCATATGACGTTTTAACCAACAGACCCTTAAATGCTGAATTCTTTTCCACCTATGGAATTAACCCTGACAGCTATTTGTCTTTCACTGATGGTTCCGGCTATTTAGTCTTTGCTACAGACCCTGTCGCTAATCGACTAAAGTCTTCTCCAGTAGTTACTTCCGTGACTAAGAGAATTCAGCCTGCAGGTGGTGAAACTGGAATTTTCCCTGATGGAAATCTTTTAGGCTGGAATAGAGACAATTATGGCCCATTAAAAGTCCCTGCTGCAGGTTGGACCATTCCGATGAATACCGAAAACGTGATCAAGTACGGGTTCACCATTCAGAATTATGAAGGACTAGAAGCTGTGGATATCCGTGAAGGTGCTTTATACATCGATGGTCAAAAAGTTGAAGAATACACCTTTAATCAGGACTATTATTTTATGATGGGGGATAATCGGCACGACTCATTAGATTCAAGATACTGGGGCTTTGTACCTGAAGATCATATCGTAGGTAAAGCCTGGTTCCTCTGGCTATCGCTTGACAAGTTCGAGTCGCTTTTCAGTAAGATTCGATGGAACAGATTCTTCAAATCAATAAACTAATTTAAGCCGGAGCGATCCGGCTTTCTTTTTACCAATTAATCGGAGAAGAGCCCTGGTCTTTCAGATATGCATTTGCTTTACTGAAATGGCCACAGCCCAAAAAGCCTCTATGGGCTGACAAAGGGCTAGGGTGAGGCGCCTTAAGAATTAAATGTTTATCTGAGGGAATTAATACCGTCTTCTTCTGAGCATAAGCTCCCCACAGCATAAAGACCAACCCCTCTTTCTTTGAGGCCAACTTAGCAATTACTTCATCGGTAAACTCCTCCCAGCCCCTCTTTTGGTGTGATCCTGCATTATGTGCTTGTACTGTAAGAGTTGCATTCAATAGGAAAACCCCTTGCTCAGCCCATCTCGTTAAATCTCCATTCGGAGGAAGATCAATACCGAGATCTTGTTTTATCTCTTTAAAAATATTGAGCAAGCTTGGTGGAAACCTAACTCCGGGTTGAACTGAAAAGCTTAGCCCATGAGCTTGGCCATCTCCGTGGTATGGATCCTGACCTAGGATGACAACTTTCACATTGTCCCAAGGGGTCTTTTCAAATGCATTGAAGATGAATTTTCCAGGAGGAAAAACCTTATTACTTTGATATTCTTCCCTCACAAAATCGACTAGTTCTTTGAAATAATTCTTCTCAAAAGTCTCCTGAAGCTGTGTTTTCCAGCTTTCCTCTATTCGTACCTGCATTATTGCGATTTAAATTTTTGATGGTATCTTTGAAAAAACTAATTTTTCAAGCTATGGCGACCGCGATCACTCAGGGTATCCATGTGAATGTAAAAGTGACCTATCAGGCTGAATTTTCTAATCCTAATCAGCATCACTTTGTTTTTACATACAAGGTAACCATTGAAAATAAAAGTCAGCACACCTACCAGCTTCTCACCCGACACTGGGAAATCTATGATGCTGCTGAGGAAGTAAAAGTGGTTAAGGGAGAAGGAGTTGTTGGAAAACAACCGATCCTTGAGCCAGGTGAAAAGCATAGTTATGTTTCAGGCTGTAACCTTTTTTCAGGACTTGGAAAAATGCGTGGAAGCTACACAATGGAAAAACTCTATGACGGAAAGAAAGTAGAAGTAGAAATCCCAGAGTTTCAATTGATGGCTAATTTCCTTCAAAACTAGATTGCGTCAGCGACTCTTCGAATTAAAAGGGTACCTCTCCCACTGGCTCAATAAAACAGATCAATTCTCAATTCAGGGTCCGTTCCTCAGTGAATTATATAGAAACCTACGCCATTTTCTAGAGGAAAATAGATTTGGAAATCCCGAAATAGAAGCAAAAAGGCGACTTCTTCTTGCTAACCACAAAACTATAGAAGTCCTTGACTTTGGTGCTGGATCCAAAAAAGTAAATCATCGGGAAAGGAAGATTTCAGCCATTACCAAATACAGTACATCAGGGCCGAAGTTTTGTCAGATTTATCAATTTTTTGCTGCTCAAACC
>CAZLUY010000196.1:0-7117 GCA_964562785.1 uncultured Limnohabitans sp.
TCAGTAAACTCGGTGGCAAATGACTATCCCAGCTTGATCAAAAAGGCATCCCCAGCCGATCAACATGGAAATTATACCTTGTTTGGATAATTATTCCTTTAGGCTAAAAGCCTCTTTGTGAACAATTCTGGAGTGACGATATTTAGATCGTTGAATAAACTCAAATAACCATGAATAAATCTAAGATTCTTGGAGTCGGACATTTTGTACCCGAAAAGGTAGTGACCAATGACGATCTATCCGGAATGATGAATACTAATAATGAATGGATTGTAGAACGTACGGGCATTCAGCAGAGAAGGTGGTACACTCCTGGGAAGGAGACAGTAACAAGTATGGCCAAGGAAGCCTCCATCATGGCCATGGAAAGAGCTGGTGTTACTGCTCAAGACATCGATTTTATCATTTTTGCGACCATCACTTCAGACTATTTTCTCCCGGGAAACGGTGTTCTTTTGCAAAGGGAGTTAGATTTCCGTGAGATTGGTGCTTTAGATGTTAGAAATGCGTGCTCAGGGTTTATTTACTCACTTTCAGTGGCAGACCAGTTCATAAAAACCGGTATGTACAAGAAGATTCTTGTAGTAGGAGCAGAAATTCAATCTTCAGCCCTTGATAAAAGTGATGAAGGAAGATCAAGCTCGGTGATTTTTGCCGATGGGGCTGGTGCCATTGTTCTTGGAGCCACAGATTCTCCAAACTCAGGAATTCTCAGTACCCACTTGCATTCGCAGGGTAAGTATGCAGAGGAATTATATTGTCTTGCACCTAGCTCAAGTGGTGCACAAAGAGTTTCTCAGGAATTAATTGATCGCGGAGATTTCTATCTAAAAATGAATGGCAATGCTGTTTTCAAACATGCAGTTGTAAGGTTCATGGAGGTGATTAATGAAGCTCTCTCTCATAATCAAATTGACAAATCTGAAATCGATCTTTTAATCCCACACCAGGCTAATTTGAGAATCAGCCAATACGTGCAGAGTAAACTAGAATTACCTAATGACAAAGTGTTCAATAACATTATGGACAAGGGTAATACTACCGCCGCTACCATCCCAATTGCGATGAGTGAAGCTTGGGAAAAAGGCCTTATAAAGGAAGGAGATCTCCTTTGCTTAGCGGCATTTGGTTCTGGGTTTGCGTGGGCTTCGGCGCTACTTCGTTGGTAAGAAATACATATGACAGCACTTGATCTGTCTCTTTGGAAGGATAGAGAATTACTCGACCGGCAGAATGATCTCAAAAATCAATTTTGGGCATTATTTACTGATGTTGGAAATCGCTTAACTGAAGGTAAGTTAAGTGAAGTTCATTTTCAGCATTCAGGTTTAAAACTGAGTCAGGGAAATGAACTCAAAGGATACCCATATCACGTTCTTGATGTCTTACGCAACTTCGACGTCAAAACTGGGCTCAATATTCGCGCACTTAATTGGTTCGGAAACGGCATGTATTTATTTCTTTATGCCGGCCTTGAAAAAGCTGAATTGATTAAAGAGGTCTTATTTGAAAATGGTTACGTCTTTGGTGAAGGCTCAGATGCTTTTGATTTTTCTGGATTCATTAACGAAGGCAAAAACACCCTAACTATTAAGCCAAGGCTCTACCAGGACAGGTTAAACGTCTGGTTTATAGAACTTAGTATTGTACCAGAACTAAAGAACAATTCCTTGTTGATTCAGGATAAAGTTGAAAAATTACTAGATATATTAATATCCACAGTAGATTAATTTGACTTTTGAGTTATTTTTAAACTGGCAATGGAATTTTCCGTACACTTAACGACAATTAAAGTTTTTCACCCTTAATTCAAAGTTATTATGGCGGGCTTAATAGCCCGCCCCTAATAATTGGTATGAGACACCTCTTTGCTTTAGTCCTATTTTTGATTCCACTTTTTACTTTTTCACAACAACCGGTGGTCGTCAAGCAGTACAATACAGACTCGAGTATGATGGCTGTAGGGGTAGTTGAAAATTCATTAAGGCAGGGGCTTTGGAAATATTACAACCCAAAATCCAATACTCTCCTAATTGAAGGGGAATACAAAGATGGATTGAGATCATCCACATGGACAAGTTACTATCCTGATGGTAAAGTCAAGCTTGAAGTAGATTATAAAGAGGGTGTACTCTTCGGTCCTATGAAGGTTTATGATACTGAAGGGGCCTTGAAGCGAGAAATGGTAATGAGGGATAGTGTTTTAGTTGGCACTTACACCGAGTACTATGGTAAGGCAAACCAACCATATTATGTTCTAGCTTCTCAAATACTTCTTCAAGGCAAATATGAAGACGGGAAAAAGGAAGGCGAGTGGAGAGCCTATCATGGAGAAGGAAAGCTTGCCCTAAGAGAATTCTACAAGGAAGGCGTGAGATCAGGTCCCTATTTGCGATATCATGAAGATGGGACACTTTACATTGAGGCTACTTACGCTGAAAATGAATTTGACGGTGATTACATAGAATACTTCGACGGCAAAATGATTGCCTTGAAAGGCGAGTATGATAAAGGCAAGAAAGTCGGCACCTGGAGGAGCTATTTTTTTGGAACCAAAATTCTAGAATCGGAGAATTTTTATGATAAAAATGGTCTTAGGGATGGTGAATGGAAGTATTACTATGACAACAAAAGACTTGCGCGAGTAGAGCGATACGACTCAGATATAGCAGTTGGAGTCTGGGAGGAATATTTTCCTAACAAAGCCGTCTCGAAGAGGAAAATGTTCGAACTAGGTGTACCTGTTGGAGAATACATTGAATACCACGAAGGAGGGGAAGTCTCAGTTATTGGTCAATATGAGAATGGAATGAAGACAGGGATTTGGAAAAGCTTCTTTCCAGACGGTGAGATTTATTCTGTAGGTGAATATAGAAACGACCTTAAATCAGGACTTTGGAAATACTTCAATAAAATAGGAGTTCTTATCGCAGAGGGAGAATACAAGCTAGGTCTGGAGCAAGGCCAATGGTTTTACTATTATGACGGCGGTCAGTTGAAATCGGTTGGTTCTTATGAGCTGGGTTTTGAAAATGGTTTGTGGGGTCTATTCTATGACAACAAGCAACTGACCCAGGAAGAGATTTGGGATAACGGTCGATTAATTGAAGTTGGAGAGTATTTCAACTATGATGGCAGCCAGACTTATGATTCTGGGACATTAAGTGATGGAGATGGCACAAGAAAAACATACTATGTCTCTGGGAAAATAGAATCGGAAGGAGAATTCACAGATGGAAAAGCCTCTGGAACCTGGATTTTTTATCATGAAAATGGCAGGAAAGCCTCAGAAGGAAGTATGCAGGACGGAAAAAAAGAAGGTCCTTGGCGGTATTTCAATTCTTCAGGAAGACTGGTAGACCTCATTAGATATAAAGCGGATGAAATCGTTGAAGAAGAGGACACTACATTCTCTCTTCCAGACTCATTTTGATTCAAACCTTCTTTCCTCTAATGTGTTCGATTGAAAAACAACAAGAACATGTTTGGACTATTCAAGAAGAAATCAGAAAAACAAAAACTACAAGAGGCTTACCAAAAGAAGCTATCTGAAGCCCATAAACTTTCTCATAGTAACCGAACTGCGGCAGACATGCTGATGGCAGAGGCAGAGGAAATTGCTAAAAAAATTGACAGCTTAAAGGATTAAATTTCGTGAATCGACATTTCACATACGGAAATTTGGATTTTAAATTATTATGGCTATATTCATAGTCCATTGTTTGAGCTAGTCCGATAGAACATTTTTTCAACTAGTACATATTATTTTAAGGGTGATTGAGCTACGGACGAAACAACTTTATTTTTTGAAACCCGAATCCTAAGGATTCGGGTTTTTTATTTCCGACTATAATCATCTTCTACCCGAACAATATCTTCTTCATCCGATGGTTCATTTGGGTTTGTATGAATCCATATTTCTGCAACTATCCCCCAATTCTCCGCTCCAACTAACCTGTGTCGCTCCCCTTGTTTCAATGAGACTACTTCCCCTATTTTCATCTCAGTTGCAGGCTCAAGTTCATCAGTACTGCTTCGTACAATCTTGCTTTCTCCAGAAATAAGTTTCCAGACCTCAGCTCTACGATGATGATATTGCCAGGAAAGCCTTTGTGAAGGAGCAACAATCAAAATCTTTGGACTCAATCTCAACTTTAATTGATCTTCGCTTAGTTGAACTTCTGAGAAGAATAAATCTCTAAACTTTCCAATACCGGTTTCATTGAGAACAAAAAACCCACCCCAAGGTCTTTCCATATCGTGATTGCTAATGGTGAGATTTAAAGACGATAAATGTTCCTCCACCCTTTTAAAAACTTCAGACTTACTCGTAGAGGCTGAAAATTGTAATGCACTCATTTTTCTTTGTAATATTCTATTAAATCTAGGTGTAGATATTGACCCAAATATGATTCTTTTGATTGAATCAAAAGAACTTCAGCTAATAATTTTTTAAAGCATTGTCAGTCAAAATCAATGTTATGATATTTTTTTATTAAAGTGCTTTTTTGAATTTAAAAAATTGGCGTTATTCAAAGGAAACGTCGATATATGAATCTGATAAACCCAGAAAAGGTCATAGAAAAAATGGATGGTGTCGTTGGCATCAAAAGCTATGTCAACAAACTTAAAATTATTAAGAACCTTTATCTGAATGAAGCCAATACTGCAGGTGAGATTTGTTCTCAAGTAGGAATTTCATTGCCCACGGTAAACTCTCTTTTAAATGACCTTATGAATTCAGGTGAGGTAATTAAGCAGGGAAGAGCAGAATCTCAAGGTGGAAGAAAACCAGACCTATACCGACTTGCTTCAGATGCATTCTATGTAGTTTCGGTAGACCTCTCTAGGTTCAATATGAATTTGGCAGTCTATTCGAGTAGCCATAAGATGGTGTCCGAAAGAAAGAGCTTTAAGATCAACTTGAATAATAACGAGGATACCTTTGAAGATCTTTGCCAAAAGATTGAGGGCTTTCTTTCAGATGCTGATATCCCTGATGAAAAAGTTATCGCTATGGGAATTTCTATGCCTGGATTAGTGGATTCATTAGAAGGGGTAAACTACACTTATCTACGTTTCGGAGAGAAGTCACTAAGAGAGAAGTTAGAAAGCCGATTCAAAAAGAAAATTTTTCTAGAAAATGATGCAAGGGCCATGACGCTCGCAGAGTTTAAATTCGGCACTGGCGCTAACCATAAAAATGTCCTCGGAATCTTTGTTGGATGGGGAATAGGTCTTGGTGTTATCATTGACGGAAAACTTTACCAAGGGTCTTCAGGATTTGCTGGTGAATTTAGCCATTCAACCATTTTTGATTCTAGAAACGAAACTTCCACTTCGGGAAAAAAGGATTGCCTCGAAGCTGTAGCCTCTGGAACGGCCATAGTGAAAAAAGCCCAGGAGGCTATTGATTCTGATCCGGACAGTATTCTTTCCAGAATTGTAAAAAATAATGATGGAGAACTCGACCCTTCTCTTGTGGTGGAGGCTGCACTTGCCGGAGATCAATTGGCAATCACAATACTTTCTGAAGCTGGTCTGGATTTAGGAAGAGGAATTTCCATTCTGATTCAGCTCCTCAATCCAGAAATGATAATTATTGGCGGTTCTGTGGCAGAATCAGACCAATACATAATCATTCCAATACAACAAGCTCTGAACATTTATTGTATGCCTAAGTCCAGAGAAAAGACAGAGCTATCCCTTTATAAACTAGGGAAGGATGTTGGCTTACTTGGTGGTGTAGCTGTAGTAAATGAAAAACTCTTTGAGGAGGTTATAGCCTAATCTCAGATCAGAAAACAGTACATATGCCATTAAAAATTTCTCGAAACGGCATTCATTTATTTGGCGCTTTCCTTTTGGGATGGCTTGCTTTGAGTGTACCAGTTCATGGTCAGAAAAATTCAACAGCTCTTTTTAAGCCCCTTAATCCCAAAAAGCTAAAAATTAACTTCAAAAACAGTCTTAAAGAAGATGCCCAAAATAACATCCTGAGGTACGAATATTTCTACAATGGAGCAGGTATCGCCATCGGTGATTTAGACAATGACGGGCTTGAAGATATTTTCTTTACAGGTAATATGGTGCCCAATCGCCTCTTTAGAAACTTGGGAGATTGGAAGTTTGAAGACCTCACAAAAAAAGCTGGAGTATCTGGAAAAAACAGCTGGACTACCGGAGTTTCCATGGCAGATGTTAACGGAGATGGCTGGCTGGATATTTATGTCTCCTACTCAGGAAAGGGAGATGAAGCTAGTCGCAAAAATGAGCTTTGGATTAACCAACAGGACTTCACTTTTAAAGACGAGGCAGAAACCTTTGGTATAGCTGACCCATCTAACTCTACTCAGGGATTATTCTTGGACTTCGATCGTGATGGAGACTTAGATCTATTCCTTCTTAATCATCATATCGAAGTGATTACAGAAATTGAATTCGATCAAGCAAGAGCTGTACGTCATCCTTATGCTGGAGACAAGCTTTACAGAAATGATGGCGATACGTTTGTTGATATTTCTGAAGATGCTGGCATTAAAGGTAATGCCTTAGGCTTTGGACTTGGAGTTATAGCGTCAGATGTGAACAATGATGGCTGGACAGATATCCTGGTCACCAATGACTACATAGAACCCGACTATCTGTACATCAATCAAAAAGATGGGACCTTTGTGGATCTAACCGCTGAGTATTTTCAGCACATCTCTCACTTTTCTATGGGGGCTGATATCTCAGATATAAATAATGATGGTTTGATGGATATCTACACGTTGGATATGCTTCCTGAGGATAATAAAAGGCAAAAGCTACTTTATGGTCCGGAAAACTATGAGCAATATGCATTGATGATTGAAAGAGGGTTCTATCATCAATACATGAGAAACATGCTCCAACTAAATCAAGGAGACGGGTTATTCTCTGAAATTGGACAGCTGTCAGGTATTTCGAATACAGATTGGTCTTGGTCCGCATTGTTTTTCGATGCAACGAATGATGGTTTCAAAGACCTTTTTGTAACGAATGGGTATTATCGAGACTACACCAATCGGGATTTTTTAAAATATAAGGGAGACTATTACTTCAAGCAGGCCGTAGCAAAGGAAAAAGCTGATAC
>CAZLUY010000197.1:0-2413 GCA_964562785.1 uncultured Limnohabitans sp.
AATAGGATTTTTATCCAGCCTAGCTCAAACAAGTATTTGACTCCGGTAAGATATACAGAGGACCCATATATGGGCGGATACATTTCTGATCAAAACCTTGAGACGCTTAAGCAAAGTGCAAGTATCATCATATCGCCAAGTGGACAAGGAAGAGTAATTCACTTCTTTGACAATCCAGTATTTAGAGGGACTTGGTTTGGAACGAACAAGCTTCTATTTAATGCTATTTTCTTCGGAGATCGAATGGATTGATTGATCTGGGTCTGTTAAGAATTGGGCTAATTGGGTAAGGCATTATGCTTAGCTCGGTTAGCCCAATTTATTTTTGTACCTTTGGAGTGGTTGAGGTCACCCTCCTATTCCCTGGCATAATCCGAGATCCCTCGGGCTCCAAAGAGAATTTTCGATGGCTTCGGCCAAACCTTAATCAGACTTCAATCAAAATCTAAATTCCAAAAAATACTGAATGGGCAGATCACAAGAAACCTTCAACAAAAAAGAAAGAGAAAAAAAGCGACAGAAAAGGGCCAAAGAAAAAATGGAGCGTCGCGAAGAACGCAAAGAGCAAGCTAAAAAAGGTACGCTCGATAACATGATGGCCTATGTGGATGAATTCGGAAATATCACCGATACTCCACCTGATCCAGAGAAGAAGCCCACAAAAATTGATGCTGAGACCATCGAAATAGGAATACCAAGAAGAGCAGAAGAAGAAGAGCCCGCCGAGAGAATTGGCAAAGTAGACTTCTTCAACAGTTCAAAAGGTTACGGATTCATCCGTGAAATCTCCACTGGCGAAAAATATTTTTATCATGTCAATGGTCTAATTGACGAAGTGGACGAAGGAGATAAAGTAACATTTGATCTGGAAAAAGGAATGAAAGGTCTGAATGCAGTAAATGTAAAACTATCCGAATAGTCCTAATCAGATAATAAAAAAGCATAAAAAGCCCCTGATCATATGATCAGGGGCTTTCTCTTTTAAATCAACCAAATATTAAAGGGCAAACTTTATTGGTAAATTCATCTCCGTCACCACGGTTTTTCCATCCTTGACACCAGGTGACCATGAGTCCATCCCACTTACCACTCTAAGAGCTTCTTTATCACAGTCAGGGTGAACTCCTTTCACCACCTCAGCATTGCTGACTGTGCCATCTTTTTCTACGTGGAACTTGATCACAACCATTCCTTCAATTCCATCTTTCTTCGCTGATTTTGGATACTTGATGTTCTTGCTCAAATAGTCAATCATACCTTCCATACCACCCTGATATTCAGGCATCTGATCTACTTCTTGATGAGCTTTTTCTGTTTGTGCCATTACTGCCGTCGGAGCGGTCAGCATAAGTCCCATTGCGAAGAAGGCGACCAAGGCAATTTTCATAGTTAGTTTAGTTTTCATAATTGATTGTTTTATTGATTAATGATTTAAATGTGTTAGTGATTTTTTTTGGTTTAGCTTTCAAAGGGCCGGATTAGGATCGCTGAACAGTGAACACTCTTAACTTTCATTTCGATTAGGGCAAAACCTTCCAGGGATCAATAAATCTTTCTATTGATTAAATATTTTTTGCTCTGAAATCGAAGTGAAGGGAGGCTTCTCTGCTTAGGCTTTTCTCTTTATCCTAGTTTAAAACTGATAGGTAGTTTCATGCGAGTTGGAACAGCTTCTCCATCAAGTAGACCTGGCTCCCAATTTGGAGCAGCTTCGATAACTCTTTTGGCTTCGGCATCACATCCTGCACCGATTCCCTTAAGAACCTCTACATCATGGACACTTCCATCTCCATTGACAACAAACTGTACAACTACCATTCCCTCAACACCAAGCTTTTGAGCTTGCTTTGGGTATTCAAGGTTATTTATCAGATAATCTCTCAACCCATTCATTCCTCCCGGAAAGCTTGGAAGATTATCTACCTCTTCATAAATACCATCAGAAGGTATTTCTCGGATCATTATTAATTCAGAATCTGAATCTGAAAGTGTTTCGGAAGAACCAACTTCTTCGATAATTACGGTCTCCGCGGCATCACTTTCTAACTCTACAGTCTCAGCTGCAGAAACATCTAAATCCTGAGGAAGCTCTGATTCAGGCTCGCAAGCGAATGCAAAAACGAGTACTGCAATCATTGGTATGGCCAGTAGAAAACGACTCTTTTGGTCTCGACTGGATTTCTCTTTATTCATCATGATAATTCTTTTTTTGGTTTGAAATTGACTAAAGTAATGAATGCCCTGGAAGTCTTTTTCACCTGAAATAAGTCGGACCAAAAGGCGGGAATAGTCAAATGATGAATAAGACTGAGTCACACCCTGATCGGCTTGGAATTCATGAATTTCTCTTAAAGATTTTTCAAATAGATATACCACAGGATTAAACCATAGCAAAGCTTTGGTCACCTGAATA
>CAZLUY010000198.1:0-1632 GCA_964562785.1 uncultured Limnohabitans sp.
TTTGTTTTTTATAGGTTTTGGAATGCTATAAGGCGGGCGATCTTGGCGCCATCTGGCCCTTTCGCTAAAACTGTCTGCTAGACAGTTTTGATACGCTCCTTGCCAATCTCGTGAAAACTGGAATAATCTTTGTTAATGCAGTTCAAGTTTTTCAATGTCACTAGTTTCTTCACCGCGAAGAGATGCGTACACTTTGATTAGGTCTTGAAGTTTGTCTTTATTATCCTTAGCTAAATTTTTTTGTTGACCTAAATCATCGTCAAGATTGAATAGCTGATATTCTTTAGCTGTTCCTAGTTCAATATCAACCTGAGAATTATAAGTTTGAGCCGTAGGATATGGAGGTATCATGATCCAATTCGCACTCCTTAATGCTGTTTTAGATCCAGCTTCGAGAATCAAATGTTCTCTTCCGCTGCTAGATTCGCCCATCAAAACGGATTGTAAATCGTAACTGTCAGTGGTAGAAATAGTATCTCCCAACATGGCTGATATTGATGATAAAAGATCAATTTGACAGACGAGTGCATCTGATTTCCCTGCTGTAATTGTCCCTTTCCAGTAAGTAATAAAGGGTACTCTTGTTCCGGCTTCAAATAAACTGTATTTCCCTCCTCTTAATGCTCCGGCTGGTTTGTGATCTCCGTTTTTTTCGACAGCGTCATCATAGTAACCATCATTTAATACTGGACCATTATCACTTGAAAAAATAACCAATGTGTTCTCGAGTATTCCCTCATTTTTTAAGGTTTTCATGAACTCACCAACACACCAATCCGCTTCAAGAATGGCATCTCCTCTGGGGCCTAACCCTGATAAACCTTCAAATCTTGGGTGAGGTGTTCTTGGCACATGGGGTTGTTGAAGTGCATAATATAAAAAGAATGGTTTGTCCTTATGATTCTTCACATAATGTTGGGCTTTTTCTAGAAAGTGGTCTGCCATGGCAGTGTCTGTCCATTTGGCTGATTCTCCACCCTTCATAAAGCCAATTCTTGGAATTCCATTCACTATAGAATTGTTGTGGCCGTGATGCCATTTCATGGTAGTTAATTCCGGATTCTCCAGACCAGTTGGTTCGCCTTCGAAATTAGATTCATAACTAACTTCTATAGGATCATTTTTATCCAAACCTACCACTTTGCCATTTTCAATATAAACTGTGGGTACCCTATCCTGAGTTGCGGCTAGAATGTGAGATAGATCAAAGCCAACTTCATTAGGGCCCGGACTGATAGGTGCATTCCAATTTACATTTCCATCGCCAAGGCCTAAGTGCCATTTTCCAATTACCGCAGTTTGATAGCCATTATTCTTCAATAGTTTCGGCAAAGTCATTTGAGAGGTTGAGATAAGTAAAGGAGCAGAACCAGAAAGAATTTTGGCATTTTTATTTCTCCAAGGATATTGACCGGTAAGAAGGGCATACCTGCTAGGCGTGCAAGTAGCGGAAGAAGCATAAGCATTGGTAAATCTCAAACCATTGCTAGCCAAATCATCGATGTTTGGTGTTTTTAATGATGTGGCCCCATAAGAACTTAGATCCCCATAGCCTAAATCGTCGAGATAAATAACTACTATATTAGGTTTAGTATTTTCTTTGGCGGGAGGCGCTTTCTTTTCCGAACAACT
>CAZLUY010000199.1:0-9439 GCA_964562785.1 uncultured Limnohabitans sp.
TCGTCATAGCATACTACAAGCTGCTCGTGTTCCATTTCTGTTATTTGACCGAATATTGAACTGGTTTTCACGGTTTCATTGGCTTTAGTTTCTAACATGTGAACTTACCTTTTTAGAATGTGTTATATTTGGGATTGCCCGAACGGGATAAAAGACTGACAAAATTAAATACTTTTATCCGCCTTTAACACGTCAAGGTACACAGTTTTAAGTAACTTATTTCGCATAATTAAAGTTTTTATTTGGTGAAGCCGCTTTGGAGACTCAACAAGTATTTATTGAATTACAAGGGGCTTTTGCTCTTGGGGATACTATTTACTGTCATCTCTAACATTTTCGTAATTATTCCTGCTCAACTTGTCAGACTAGCCATAGATTATGTGGTTGAAAGTTTGACCTTTTTTAGACCACTTCAGAATGCTGGTATGGTTGATTTGGGTAAAGATTTGTTCTTAGGATATGTGGTTGTCTTTGGGGTCTTGATTCTTATCATGGCTCTGCTTAGAGGTTTCTTTCTTTTCCTTATCCGCCAGACTATTATCATTATGTCCAGGAGGATAGAATATGATCTGAAGAATGATATTTATTCTCATTACCAAAGTCTCCCTCTCAGCTTTTATAGGAAGAATAGCACCGGAGATTTAATGGCAAGGATTACCGAGGATGTGACTCGGGTAAGGATGTACTTGGGCCCTGCAATTATGTATGGATTGAATCTGCTGATTCTTTTTCCATTGGTGATATCCTACATGATTTCTGTGAATCCTGAGTTGACTTTTTATTCATTACTTCCTCTCCCGGTACTTTCGTTGAGTATATATTTTGTTAACAATCTCATCAATGAACGCTCTGAAAAAATTCAAAGGAGTCTATCAGATTTGAGTACCTATGTGCAGGAAGCTTTTTCTGGGGTTAGAGTAATAAAAGCATTTGTTCGTGAAGAGGATAGTGCTAGAGACTTTGATGTAGCGAGTGAGGATTATAAGATTAAGTCTATTGACTTGACCAAAGTGAATGCCTTATTCTTTCCTTTGATCATGGCCTTAGTGGGTATTTCAACCATCATCACGGTATACGTGGGAGGTATGCAGGTGATGAATGGACAAATCGGATACGGAGTGATTGCCGAATTTATCCTCTATGTAAATATGCTTACCTGGCCAGTAACTTCCCTCGGTTGGGTGACAAGTATTATCCAAAGAGCTGCGGCTTCCCAGACCAGAATAAATGAGTTTTTAGATGAATCCAATGATATCCTAAGTACGGAGAATGTGGAGGCCGAGCTAGTCGGTGAGATTAGCGTTAAAAATTTGAGCTTTGTTTACCCAGACTCAGGAATTCAGGCCTTGGAAGATGTTTCTTTTGAAATCGGGAAAGGACAGACCCTTGGTATTATCGGCACTACTGGTTCGGGGAAATCCACCATTGCAAATCTTTTGATGAGGATGTATGATCCGACTTCAGGTTCTATAGAAGTAGATCAAAGAGGGATAGAGTCCTACAGTATTTCCAACTTAAGACAGCAAATAGGATATGTTCCGCAAGATGTATTCCTGTTCTCAGATACCATTAAAAATAATATCGCTTTTGGCACTGAAGGAATTAGTATGGAGCTGATCCAACAGGCAGCAAAAGATGCTGATGTTTATCAGAACATTGTCGATTTCCCGAAAGGCTTTGATACGATGCTAGGGGAGCGGGGGATCACTTTATCTGGTGGACAAAAGCAAAGGGTCTCCATTGCCAGAGCTATTGCTAAGGAGCCGAAAATTTTGATCCTGGATGATTGTCTTTCGGCAGTTGACACCAAAACTGAAAATGTGATTCTTAATTCATTGAAAAGCATTATGCAGGACAGGACCTCTATTATCATTTCGCATAGGGTCTCTTCCGCTAAGCTTGCGGATCATATCATAGTTTTAGATGAGGGAAGAATTGTGGAACAAGGGCATCATGAAACCTTGATGAATCTAAAAGGCGTCTATGCGGAATTATATGAGAAACAGACTCGTACCAATGAATCTGTGGATGAAGGGATGATCTAATTTCTGATTTCGCCGTTTATTATTCATATTCCTAAATCATCATACCTACCTATTGCCATGAAGAAAGAAAACAACACCATAGAGGATATAGAGGCCGTATTACAAGAAATTGGAGAGAAGATTGAAATCCTTATCCAAAAAGGAGCCGAGGCAGGACAGGAAGCAGCCGAAGAGATTGAAAAGAAAATATCTGAACTAAAGGAAAATAAGACCACTCTTGAGGAGGAGTTGAAGAAGGCCAAGGATATTTTATCAAAAGAATTTAAGGATACAAAGGAAAGGCTCGATCCACGAATGGAGGAATCTAAAGAGCATTTGTATGAGGGTCTGAAACAGATAGGACTCGCATTGCGAGCCCTATTCTTAAAGTAAAAAACTCCTCCGTTTAAGGAGGAGTTTTTTTATTTCTCCTCTAGGACGTTACAGCGATCATATGCTGGGTCCAGATCTATAAATACATCTTCTTTGGCGGTCAAGAACCATTCACTGAGAAGTTCATCTTCTTTTGTTCTCAGAGTAGCTGCTTTCATTTTTTCGTAGTCATCGTTAAGATTCGCTCTGTGAGCAGGGTACTTTGATTGATAGAATAGGATTCTCATTCTTGTTCCTTCTCTAGGAGCCTCGAATCTCAAAGGAGTGGTTATTTGGCCCACATCCATGGTGTCAAGAGTGAAATACAAGACTGGATCTTCCAGAGTTCTAAGAGTCAATCTATTTGATCCATTGTTAGGGTCTGTAAAGAAGCCTCCATTATCAGAAGTGTTTCGATCATCTGAATACTCTTTTGCAGCTTTGGCAAATTCGATGTTCCCTTCGTTGATTTCTGTTCTCAAGCTGTCTAGGTAGCGCTCGGTTCTTTGTAGGTCATCCTCAGAAGGTTTAGGAATCCGAAGAATGTGTCTGGTATTATATGTAGAGCCTCTTACCTCCAGCATCTGAATCATGTGAATACCAAAGTCCGTTTCAACAGGATCACTAATCTCACCTTGTTTAAGAGCCAATGCCGTTGCTTCGTACTCTGGTGCCAATTCACCTCTTCTAAAAAAGCCTAGGTTACCACCTTGAGCTTGAGATCCTGGGTCCTCAGAGAAGCGACGAGCTAAATCGGCAAAATCAGCATTACCAGCTAGAATATCTTCCTTGAATTGCTTGAGCTGATCCATTATACCGTCCCGAATACTTTCGCTCACTTCGGGTTTTTTCACGATCTGTCCAACTGTCACTTCAGCAGAGAAAAAAGGAAGGGAATCATTCGGAATAGATTCATAAAACTCTCTTACCTCAGAAGGAGATACGCTCAAGCCTTCAGTGATCCTGGCCCTCATTCTCTGAACGATCAATTGTTCTCTAATCACATCTTCAATTTCACCTTTAAGCTGATCTGAAGTCTTTCCATATACTTCCACAAGTGTGTTTTCATCACCTCCAAACTGCTGCATCACCATGGCAAATCTCTGGTCAGCCTGAAGCATTACCTCTGCATCACTCACAACTACTGAATCAATCTCCGCCTTGGCAACCATCAGCTTATTGATGAGTAAGGATTCGAATACCTGACATCTGGTTGGTGGCTCAATACCTTGCTGAGATTGTGCGATAGCCTCAATAAAGCTTTGCTGAACATCAGATTCCAGTATGATATAATTATCCACTTTGGCGACAATCTTATCCAGCACCTGTCCTGTTGGTTGGGTATCCTGCCCGTAGGAGTTTTCAAAGGCCAATAGACCGATGCAAGTGAGGATAAATAAGTGTACTCTTTTCATTTTTTTGATGACCTGTTGAACCAGGGCTTCTTAAGTTTAAATTATTGGTTCAGGGAAACGAAAGCTTCTTCTTTCACTTTTTCATTAATCTGAACCGGGTATTTATTTTTCAAATTTTCCAGAAGGGTACTATCCAATGACTCCTGATAGTTTTTAATGATAAGACCTCTGGTTTCGGTAAAATCCTTTGGACCACCTGGTATTTTAGCCCCTGTCAAAACTAAATGCAAATGACCCTCGGACTCTATTTCCTGATAATCTTGGCCTGGATCTAGTTTTGATAAGACAGGGTTGTCTTCTATTTCAATCAAACCATACTCACTTTGAAAGGCGAGAGGGCTTTCATTTTCTATTTCCTCCTTAAAGCTCTCTTGAAGACTAGCTGAAATCTTCTTGCCCTCTAAGTAGTTCTTGGCGATATCTGCTTTTTCAGGGTCTAGCACCTTTACAGTAAAGGCTTCCACTCTTTCTTTCCATTGGTAATCTGCAATGTTCTCTACGTAGAAGGCTCTTTGTCCGAGAGAATCCATGATACCCTTTTGCCAAACCTCCTTATTCATTAAAGAAAAAAGCAAAATACCATCTCGGTATTCCTTCAAGGTCATTTGATACTCAGAGTTGTTTGCAATAAGATCGCTTTTCTCAGCTTCATTGAGGCAGTTAGAAACGAAGCTTTGGTACCACAAGTCAAATGGATCTGTATCCGGCTTCAATGGAATTCTTTCTTTTTCCTCCACATAATCTAGGAATGCATCTATGTCGAAGGCTTCGTCTTCAATGGAAAAAAGCTCTGAGAAACTTACTTCAGCCTGATCTAATGTTTCCTTAAATTCCATGGACTCTTTACCTGAAAGTATTTCTTTTAACAGAGCCAAATTCTGTTCGTATTCTAGAAAATTGTATCGCGACTTCTGGATGGCAACTACTTGGGATTGGATCATGGAGGCCCTCGATGCTCTTAGAATTTTAGATCTGATGGATTTCTCTAGGGCATCATAAGACTCTAGTGGTCTTTGATCTTCTAATCTCAAAATGTGGTATCCATATTGAGTCTTGACAGGAGGTGAAACTTCTCCCTTTTCAGAAAGCGAAAAGGCAACCATCTCAAACTCTGGAATCATTGAGCCTACGCTAAACCAGGGCAGCTCTCCACCTTTTTGGTTCGTAGCCTGATCCTCTGAATAATTTTTTACGATGTCATTCCAAACGGTGGATTCTTTTTGAATCTCTTCATAGACATCCGCTACTTTTCTCTTCGCTACATCATCCGAATTCGGATCATATGGATCTAATCTGACTAAAAGATGAGAAACCTTTACCTGTCCAGGATTGGGTCTTCTGTCCTTATTTATAATGATGTGGTAGCCAAAGTCCGTTAAAACTGGATCTGATATCTCACCTGGTTGCATATTATATACCGCATCTTCAAATGGAGCGACCATCTGAAGGGATGTAAAATATCCCAGATCTCCCTTGTTTAAATTCACAGATGGATCGTCCGAATATTTCACTGCCAACTCGTCCACATTTCCACCTTCTTTGATTTCTCCCTGTACTTTAAGAGCCATACGGAGAACAATCAAACTATCCTCTGTACTTGCATTAGGTGGGAATTGGAATAGAATATGACTAGCTCTGATGATCTCCTGCATTCTGGAATAAGCCTTCCTTAATTCACCTTCTTCCAAAGAATTTTTAATCAGGTAAGGGGCCATAAGTGTTTCTTTGAAAGACTCAAATTCACGAATAAATTCCTCCGTCTTATCAAGGTTTTGGCTTTCGGCTTCTTTGATCTTCAGTTTGTAATTCACAAACATTTCCAGATTCTCCTCAAATTCATCGCGGCTGAGTCCAGGGCTTGCATCATCTGATTTGCCCTTAGAAATAATATGGATCAGTTCTGATTTGTCAATTGCCTGCCCGGCAATGCTCATGATTGGATCAGATTGCATACCCAATACACTAGAGGCACTAAATAGTCCGACTAGACAAAAAAGGAAGGAGTTAAAAGCAATTCTTGAAGTGAAATTCATGATCCGATATCACGCTTGCGGTCGCAATTTTACAAATTTATCAAGAATAAAAGGGAATCTTATGGAGGGGAGTTCTTATTAACATCAATTAGGATCAAATCCTTTTGATTAAGCGGCATAGATTCGATCTGCCTTTGCTTGAAAACTCGATTTTATCCATGATCTTTTTGATTAGGATAATTCCTAAACCACCCTTTCGTTTTTCTCCCATCACTTGTTCTAATTCAGGTGCTTTATATTCAAGAATATTGAAAGCATTTCCTTCGTCCTGAATTTCAAAAATCACCTTATGAGGAGTCTGTTGAACTTTCACAAGGATATGCTCTTTGGCATTACAATTATGGGAATGGATAATCAGATTGGCACAGACCTCCTCTACAGCAAGAACCAGCTGAAGTTTGAGACTTTCCTCAATCTTGGTTTTGCTAAGCTCATCACCGATATATTTTCTCAATGACGAGAGCTCGGTCGTTTGGCAATATAGTTTTAAGGCCTGAGCCATTAGGAGTTTGCTTGTGCTGCTTTTTTATCTGGGAAAATTGGGATTAGCTGATCGAGTCCAAGGATCTTAAAAACATCATACACGGAGTCTATGAGTCCAAATATTTTGAAAGAGATTCCCTTTTCCTTAAAATCTTCCAGATATGACATAAAGACCCCCAAACCGGCAGATGAGATGTATTCGAGTCCAGTACAGTCAACCAAAAGATGGGTTTTTCCGGAATTCATCACTTGTTGAATAGTTTCATCAAGTTGTACCGAATTGCTGGCATCGATCTCTCCCTGAATTTCTATTATCTTCCAAGGGCTATCTTCTACTAAATTGATCTCGAGCATTTGCTTTTTATTATGACTTAAACTTGACCACCATCATCGAATAATCATCATCGATGAAGCCATCCCCTCCTACGAAGTCGTGTAATGATTTAATTATTTTGTCCTGAATTTCTGTTGGGTTCAGATCCTTGTATACCTCTAGCAAGTTTCTGATTCGTTCAAACCCGAACTGCTGTGTTTTCTCATTTTTTGCCTCGACTATTCCATCGGTGAATGCGACAAGTATATCTCCTTCCTTGTAGTAAAATGTCTTCTCTTCAACGTGGTTCTCGTATTGCTTGTTTCTTAATATTCCTAATCCCAATCCTTCTATTCCGAGGTAATCCGATTTGTCTGATGAATGGTCATAGAAAAGGGTAGGAACATGTCCTGCACGCGCATGACAGATACTTTTCTTTTCAGTATCTAGAATGAATATAGAAGCAGTTATAAAGTGATTTCTTTCCAGGCATTTACTCAAGGCAGTGTTTGCCTTGATCATGAATTCTGCAGGGCTAATATTTAACTGAATAAGGCTCTGGAAAATCCCCTTCATCTGAGACATGTGGAAGGCAGCCGAGGTTCCCTTACCTGATACATCACCGATGATCAGCACAAATCTCTTTTCGTCCAGTTGGAAGGTATCATAGTAGTCACCACCGACCTCATCAGCCGTATTAGAGAAAGCGCAGATATCAAATTTCTCATTATGATCTAATTCAGCGGGAAGAAGCGCTTTTTGCACTCGTTGAGCAATTTGCAATTCCTCACGATATCGCTCATTTCGAATCGCCTGGTTTAGAAGTCTGTGGTTTTCTACGGAAATCGTGGCCTGTCTCACAAACGTGGAAATGATGGAAATCATCTCCTTATTGAATCCATCCTTTACCTCTTTGAGAAGAACCATCCTGCCAAATGGGGCCTTGTTAATAATTAGAGGGACGACCAAAGCGGATTCAAATTTGGGATGATTAATTCGAATTGCTAATGGTTCCAGTTCATTTGGACTTTCCTCCTCGACCCACTTTTGCGCTGTTTTGTTTTCACGAATGATATCTGAAACATCGTTCAAGGTTTCTGTGTCAATAAACCGTTCCTGAATGGTTTGCTGGATCTCTTCTTCACCCTGATGCAATTCGAGCCAGGCTGCATCAGAAAAGGATGCGCTCATACAAGAGTCCATAAGAATGTCCAACACCTTCTCCTCGTTTTCATCAGGCTTGATTGATTCACTGAGTCGTTGGAAACTTAGCGCTTCAGTTAATTTCTGTTCAAAAACTGATGAAGTGGGGAGGTTAAATAAGGTAACTAGAAAAGCAAATAGGGCATAGGTGAAGATGAAACTAAACAGAGCCATCAGGAAAAGATTATCCGTCAGGTTAACCTGAAATTTACTCCTGTCTGAGAATTCTAAAACCTCCACAAAGAGGTATGAACAGGCGAGGATAATTACAGAAAGGAAAAGTAGAGATTTCCACTTTTCCTTAAAGGCTAAATAAGGAATCCACTTCAGATTGATTGAGAGAACTACCCCAAAACCGATCAGCAAAACCATCCCGAATAGAAAGCTGTAATCGAGTGTGTTTTGATTGAAGAAAATGAAGAACATGGCGATAAGCAGAGAGAACTCATATGCCTGCCATTGTTTTACCACACGCTTTGTCTTCTGGTATAAAATCAGATTCTTCCAAAGCAATGTCGCTGAGATGAGGAACATGGAAGTCAGCGCAAAATTGATATGGTAGAAGAAGTTTTGGAGAAATGGCTCGCTAGCCAATTTCGTCCCGGCCATACCTGAATTGAAAAAGGATACCAAGAGCGAGAAGCCAGTGGCAAAGATGCCTGTGGAGGCGGCTCTCCAAATCAGACCAAGGAAGTTGACCTGATTGCCTTTATTAATCGAGTAGTTATAAAAGCTGTAGACGGAGATAAAAAAGAGGATCTCCAAAATCCAGGTAAACTCTTCTGGGATCCCTGACTCCAGTTCATTGATAATCCCAAAAACTCGAACCAAATCCACGAAAAGAAGCCCAAGCCAAATAAAGATGGCCAGAAGCACGCTTAGCTTTCCTGGGTGGATCTTGGGAGTTTTGATCATAGCACTAAAGCACAATAATACTTATTCTGACCTAATTTCTTATGGATCAAATGCCAGTCAGACAACGTGACTTGTTAAAAAAAATTAAGTGGTGGATTCTAGAAACAGATCAGATCTTCAATCAAACCTTTGCCGAATTTGGCCTCTATTAAGTCTAAGACTTTCCTTTTGTTGAGTTGTAGTTCCTTTTTAATAGGGCCTGATGACACCTTTACAAAGAGTTTTTTCTGCTTGATATAAAGTGAAGTAGTTCTGCTGGCAATGGTATTGCCAACCAAATCTGGCCAGGTGTGTATTAGAGACTTCTCCTGAAATTTATCTTCTAGTCGATAGGTTTTCAAAAGTTCTTGAAATGCTTCTTCAAGAGGAGCGGCATCTTTCTTTCGACTTTTGGAGGAGAATCTTTGCATATCAATCGATGAACAGGGAAGAGGCAATGCTATCGGCAAGCAACTTACCCTTTGATGTTCAAGTTATAGCTTTTCCATCGGAAACGATCAGGTTTTCTGCATCTAATCTTTCCAGCATTTCATTCTTGGCCATGATTAAGTCATAGCCCATGCTGTTTTTAAGATAGTCTAAGTCAGCCCCCCATTTAGTGCGAAGGCTAGTTAGCAAATACTCATTCACTTTCTCCTCAGGGCTCAAAGGATCAATCTTGAATGGAGAGGTCCCTGCTTG
>CAZLUY010000200.1:0-6451 GCA_964562785.1 uncultured Limnohabitans sp.
GGCGTCTTCTTAGGGAGACGTATTCCTTTTTTAGGGGTATTTGGTTTTAAGGATTGTAGCTATTTTCTCAGGGTTAGTTTCAGTAATAATTTCTTCGTAGACTGAAGAATCTTCCATTTGATACGATTCCCCTTTATCAAAATAATCAAGTAGCCCTTCCGCCACCATTGGGTATTGTTTTTCTTTAAGCTGTTCAATCAGAGTCAGTGATTTTTCTTCGCCAAGCTTTCTTCTTAGTTGTTGAATCTCTTGCTTAATTTTTTCATCCTGTATCCCGAAATACTCTTCTACAATTCTTTGTACCCTAGTTTCCTTAGGAGGGTTAAGCCAAATCTTCCTACCATTTGAAGCTGTTTCCATCAAGTTTAGAGGGAGAAGATTTTTTCCTAGGCTATATTTTTCTGATTCTATATAAACAGTTCTATCAGGATCAAAACCTGCCAGTTCGAATGCGATACTTAGAATAAAATTATCTTGATTTGGCTGAATTCTCCCTTCCAGATTTCCAAATCCAGAGCCTTTATGCCTAGCAATCCTTTCTAAGTTTAAAACCTGAGCTCCTTTCTTTTTAAGCGATTGCAAAATTTCAGTTTTTCCAGTTCCTGTCTTTCCACAAAGCATGACATATTTCAATTCTCTTTTGAAAAATTGATTTGCTTCCCTTATTAATCCCTGATATCCGCCTTTATATATATAGATATCCATTTCTGACTGGCATTGAAGCCAGATAGTTTTAGCAAGGAGTAATTTGGACTGATCAATAAGTACTACAGGTTTCCTTTTGGAATTGGAGATATCCAAATCATAAACCCTATCCATAATTTGCTTACCTATGGGATGGCTAAACCCTTTTGATCTAAGCTTATTAAACTCTGATCGGCTGCATAGCCTCAAATTTGGAATATTGGTTATTTCCACCCTGTCTGGATGAAAAGGTCTTACATCCAAAATTTCCACTTCGGAGATTTTATCAAAGATGGAGTGAATGTACTTTTTCAATGCCCATTGATTTAATTTAATTTAGCCATTTTGATGATTTGAATGGATTCTGATCTGAGAAAATTGCTTCATAAAGAATCAAGGCTAGTTTGTACCTTTGAAGAAAATAGTAATCAACATGCAACGTAGACCCAGAAGAAATCGCAAATCAGCTTCAGTTAGAGATCTTGTGAGAGAGACCGAATTAAGCGTCAAGGATTTTATTTTTCCTTTGTTTTTGGTTTCGGGTCAGAATAAAAAGATTGAAGTCGATTCCATGCCTGGGATTTTCAGATTTTCCGAAGATCAGATGTTGAAGGAAATTGAGGAATGCATGAATCTCGGGGTGACTTCCTTTGATGTCTTTCCAGCTTATCCTGAGGAACTCAAAGACAGCATGGCAAGCGAGAGTTATAATGAGGATACTTTTTACCTAAAGACTCTGAGAAAAATCAAGGATACCTTTCCTGAAATGTGTCTGATGTCAGATGTGGCGATGGATCCGTACAGCAGCGATGGTCATGACGGAATAGTGAAGGATGGTAAGATTTTGAATGATGAAACGCTTGAAGTTTTAGCAAGAATGTCTCTGGCCCAAGCAGATGCAGGTGTTGATATTCTGGGACCATCTGACATGATGGATGGACGAGTTGGCTTTATTCGTGAGAAACTTGATCTAGCTGGTTTTACGGAGACTTCAATTATGTCTTACACTGCAAAATATGCCAGTAGCTTTTATGGTCCCTTCAGAGATGCCTTAGATTCAGCACCAAAGTTTGGGGATAAGAAAACCTATCAAATGGACCCCGCAAATTCCAGAGAAGCATTAATCGAAGGAGAATTGGATCTTGAAGAAGGAGCTGATTTCCTTATGGTTAAACCTGCACTCGCCTATTTGGATATAATTCAGCTTCTGAATCAGAATTTTGACTTGCCCATAGCAGCCTACAATGTTTCAGGGGAATATAGTATGATCAAGGCTTCTGCTGAGCGAGGTTGGATAGATGGGGATAGAGCTATGCTAGAGTCTTTACTCAGTATAAAGCGAGCCGGAGCAAAGGTGATTTTAACTTATTTCGCGAAAGAGTTTGCCTTGATGAAAGGTTGATACTTGGTATCAGGTGTAACCTGAAATGAAGATCGGTTTTATCGATTTTTGCCGACATCAATATTTTTTTGAAAAAAAAGTAAATTTTTTTTCAATTTTTTTTCTCCTCAACCAAACCAAAGTCTTCTAATGTTAACGAAGAGTTAAGTAAATATTACTTATACAAATCATAACAATATTTTATTCTAATTATTAGTCTGCATATAAACCTTTATTCTGAATCCTGTTTTTCGGAATCGATTACGAAAAATTTTATGACAGAAGTCAGAAAAATGGGCGTTTTTAAAAAGTAGGGTAAAAAATGACTCTACTGATTGAAAAAAATTGAATAGATCTAATTTTTAGGGTAAATATTAGACTGTATTCCGCTGATAAATTGTTGAATCTGCAATTATTGGTTTGAATTTGTGACAGATTTATAATTACATTCGATGTATTAATAGCTGTCAACCTATTACGAAATTCTGAAAACGTTCAAAATTTTAATTCAAACCTATGACGTACTTTGTACCCCTACTTGCTAATGAGCCAATGACAAATTTAGAATTGTCAACTGGCATAGCTGAAGGCCTTTTCACCACCAATAATGTGTGGATGATGCTTTCAACGGCTCTCGTATTTATTATGCACCTCGGTTTTGCTGGTGTTGAAACCGGTTTTGGCCAAGCCAAGAACACAGTTAACATTCTTTTCAAAAACACAATCACTCCGATTCTTGGGCTTATGTCCTATGCAGTGGTTGGCTTCTTCCTGATGTATCCAGGTTTTGATGCTCCTGGATGGTTCGATTTTGACTTTTCGGGGTGGAAAATGTTCTGGTTCTCTCCAGCAGATGCAGACGTGACCTTAGGTTATGCAGATGGAGGATATACTTATTGGACAGATTTCCTTTTCCAGGGAATGTTTGCCGCAACCGCTGCTACCATTGTTTCTGGAGCCATTGCGGAAAGAGTCAAATTATCTGCTTACTTGATTTTTACCCTCTTCTTTGTCGGATTGGTTTACCCTTTGATCGGAAGCTGGAAATGGGGTGGAGGAGCACTAGATGCCATGGGCTTCTACGATTTCGCGGGAAGTACCCTTGTCCATTCAGTTGGAGGTTGGGGCGCACTTGCTGGAGTTATCCTTGTTGGGCCTCGATTAGGTAAATATGTGGATGGGAAAACCATGGATAAGCCAGGAGCAAGTGTTCCATTGGCAGTTATCGGTGTCTTCCTTCTTTGGTTAGGATGGTTCGGCTTTAATGGTGGATCGGTCTTATCTGCAGATCCTGCGCTTGTATCATATGTTTTGGTGATCACTTCTTTAGGAGCTTGTGCAGGCGGTCTTGGAGGTTTCCTTGCAGGTAACTACGTATTCAAGAGATTGGATCTTGGGATGATGCTTAATGGAGTTTTAGCAGGACTTGTAGGAGTAACTGCTGGGGCAGATGTTTTTACTCCAGGAGCGGCACTCTTTATTGGACTTGTAGCAGGTGTACTAGTTGTATTCTCTGCAGTATTACTTGATAAACTTAAGCTTGATGATGTCGTTGGTGCGGTATCAGTGCACTTGACTTGTGGAATTTGGGGGACTTTGGCCGTAGGCATTTTCTCGACCAATCCGGAGCACACTTTCCTCACTCAATTAATTGGTGTTGCTATTTGTGGCTTTGTAGCCTTCTGGTCAGCATTCCTCATCTTCTTGGTACTAAAAGTTACCATTGGTATCCGGGTTTCTGAAGAACACGAAAAAACCGGGTTGGATTCTCACGAACATGGAATTCGAGGCTATACCATCGTCTATGACGAATAGTCTTTAAAAAGTAAATCCCCACCTAGGAAAAAAATGCGACTCTCTTTCCTGGGGCGGGGACTATTGACCAATCTTCTCATTAATCAACACTCAAAAATAAAATGAAAAATTTTATTATCCTGACAATTCTATGCCTATCATTTTCTTTTTATTCTCCACTTCAGGCACAGGAATCAACAGAAATACCATCTAAGCTCACCATCTCTGGATCGGTAGACGCTTATTTCAGAACAAATTTTAATGCGCCTAATGAAGGCGAAAATGCAATGGCTCCGGCTTCTTCCTTTGGTAACCTCCCAGGTTTTTCACTGGGCATGGCCAATGTGATTGTAGGTTATGAAGGAGAAAAAGTAGGAGCGGTAGTCGACCTGGTCTTTGGTCCAAGAGGTGAGGACGCGGTTTTTGGATCACCTTTATATGGTGGTGGCATGGCTGGAAGTTCACAAATTCTAAATCAGTTGTATGTGTATTGGAATGTGTCCGATGCGGTTACCCTTACCTTTGGTAATTTCAATACCTTCCTTGGGTATGAAGTAATTTCTCCAACAGGTAACTTCAATTATTCCACTTCATATATGTTCTCCTATGGACCATTCTCCCATACAGGACTAAAAGCTGATATCGCGCTATCTGAAAAATTCTCTTTCATGGCGGCGGTTATGAACCCCACAGATCTTACCGAATTTAATCCATTTGGGACTTATACCTATGGTGCCCAACTTGGGTATTCTTCAGGGGCTGGAAGCACCTATTTGAATTTTATCTACGGGGACAATGATGGGAAACTTATCAATAATGGAGGACTTGTTCCTGGCCAAATTTCCTACGGAAATACTTTCCAGGTAGACTTAACTACAGGCTTTGATTTATCAGATGTTTTCTACGTCGGTGTTAATACAACTTACAACACTACCTCCTCCGGAGAAGAATTCGATGGTGTAGAAGTATTATCTCTTGATGATGAAAATGCCGGGTTTTATGGATTTGCTGGTTATCTCCAGGCTCAAACCTCTGAAAACCTAGGTTTTGGGTTAAGGGGCGAATACTTCAACGTGTTTAATGGTGGTTTGGAAGGAGTTACAGGATTAGATGAAAATGGCGATGGAAGTATTGTGGCCTTCACCTTATCTGCAAATGCTCAGATCGGAAAAAACCTTACCCTAATTCCTGAAGTTCGAATCGATGCGACTAGTGAAGACTTCTTCATGGACAATGATTTGAACCCAAGCTCTAATCTATCTTCCTTCCTTTTGGCTGCAGTTTTTGCCTTTTAAGGGTCCAAAATTTTAAATTTAAGCCGGGTCTTGGGCCCGGCTTTTTTGTTTATTTAATGCTCATATGGGCACATTTCTATCAATTCTATAACCAAATCTATCATTTTTTGCGAATCTGATTAAGTCAAAACAATTCTCGTCTGAAGTCATTATTTTTATGCGAACCCAAATAACTTCTGATGAAAAAATTGAGCACCCTGATTGTGGCATTGCTGCTTTTTCAAGTAGCATATTCACAAGAATTTTTAAAGGGACCAAAGGCAAAAAACACAAGCTTCGAGCAAATTGATGGACCTAAAAATCCATTGGTTTTTTATTCCAATCCCGAGAGACCAAAAGGTGTCAAATCAAAAAAATACAAGGTCTGGAATTCGGAGAGTTCTAAGATTCAGGTCAGAACAAGGAAAGTGATTAATAACCCTAAAGGCTTGAAAGCGAAGAATAGAAAGGTCTGGGAAGAGGATGAACCCGTAGTGGATACCAAAGCCTCATATGTGCTTCCTAGATCTGAAAGGCCAAAAAAATTCTGGTGGCATTAAAAAAGCCCTGACTTCGAAGTCAGGGCTTGTATATTTTTGTTTACTTATTTCATTTCAACATGAACATACACTACTAACTCCGGGCTGCACCTGGTGATAATAGTAATAATAATATTTGCTGTTCATGTGTTTCATTGTTTCCAAAAGTAAGTACAAATCAGGCAAATCCAAATAATTATTCCTTTATTTTGAAATTTATCACCATTGTCCTTAAAGTGAATTCCGCAAGGCTACTAATTTGTTCATTTTGTTAATCAATTTTGTCGATTCGCTAAAATCAAGGGTTTGTTGCGCATCCGAATAGGCTTTTTCTGGTGTGGCATGTGTTTCATAGATTACTCCATCGGCACCAGCCATTATACTTGCTAAGGCCATTGGTTCTACGTGTTCGCGAATACCGATGCCATGAGATGGATCGGCTATTATCGGCAGGTGCGTTTTATCCTTAAGAATCGGTATGGCGTTCAAATCCAATGTATTTCTACTCGCGCGTTCGTAGGTTCGTATACCTCGCTCACATAACAGTAGTTTCTCATTCCCTGCGGAAAAGACGTACTCTGCAGAATAAAGTAATTCATCAATGGTGCCGGAAATACCACGCTTAATCATTACTGGCTTGTCTACTTTACCTAATTCGTCCAATAAGTTGAAGTTCTGCGTATTCCTTGCTCCAACCTGAAAAATATCAATATACTCATGCATTTCCTCAATTTGGGATACTTGCATTACTTCGGTGATTATTTTAATATCAGCTTCTT
>CAZLUY010000201.1:0-2091 GCA_964562785.1 uncultured Limnohabitans sp.
TCAAAGGGATTTCTATAACCAACAGATATCAATTCAAACTCCTTTCCCTCTGGGTCAAACTTAGCTACCCAACCTCCTGGAGCCTTTCTTTCATTTGCATGCCCTCTTGGATCTTTGATTAAGGGGAAAAGATTATCCTCCTCCCAAACTGGTGGTACCCTGTAGCTTTCAAAATCAGGCACATCTACATGATTTCCAGCAACCATATACAAGGATTTGCCATCAGGTGAAAGCTTAATGCTATGAGGGCCGTGCTCTCCCGGTTGGCCAGAAAAGAGCTTAATGGTGGTCACCGTTTCATACTGATCATCACCATCCAAATCCTGAATTCTATAAAGTCCTGTGCTCTCCTTAAAGGTCTCATTTCCGTGATGGTTAACCATGACATAGAGACTATTGAATGCATAAAGCAGCCCTTGAGCATATCCCATTCCAACCTGAGGAGCTTGAACATCCCCAACAATTAACCTTTCGATCTTAGGCTCTACTGATTGAGAACCAATCTCTGGAATTTCAAGCCTATAAAGGAATCCATATTGATCAGCGGTGATGAGTCGGTTTTTATCATCGAAGGTCATGGCCACCCAAGACCCTTGATCCAGGTCTCCCGGACTGTAGATATGTTCTGCTTTAAATCCTTCAGGGAGTTTAAGCTTGGCTACCTTTGGATCTTTCTCCTCTTGAGTGGGACTTGGCGCACAAGAAAAGATCAAAATGATGGCAACTAAAAAAGAGAGCTTTGACAATAGGGAAATAGTATTTCTCATATTCTGGGTTTTTGGGACTCACTTAAAAATAAGGAATGAAATCTTAAAAAATTCGGAAGAATCTACCGTTCAAGGAAAACTTCACTTATATCTGGTATTGCAGACCTCATTTGTTGAACGCAAAGAAAAATACACCGATATTTTCATTGTATCTATTTGGCCAAGTTAACCTGAATAGCTTTCAGGATGGTGCAGGACATAAATAGATTTTAATTCTTCTTTTTTCAGAATTAACCGTGATCCCAAAAAGCACTATGCGTATTAAATCCTTTTCCTTAAATATTCTGGCTCTGTGCCTATTTTCCCTTGTTTATTCCTGTCAGGTCAAAGAACCTATCAACCTACAAGAAGGACAAACCATTGCATTAGTTGGGGGTAACCTGGGTTCTAGAATGATGCATTACGGCACATTTGAAACAGAAATGTATACCCGCTTCCCAGATCAAAAATTGATCATCCGGAATCTGTGTGATCCTGCAGATACACCAGGATTCAGACCTAGATCAGGGACCAACGATCCCTGGGCGTTTCCGGGTGCAGAGATTTATCAGGATGAGTATGCTACGCCATCTGGAAGTGAGGGATTTTTTGAGAAACCAGATCAATGGTTAGAAAGGCTTGGAGCAGATGTAATTGTGGGGTTTTTCGGGTTTGCTGAATCTTTTCAAGGTGAGGCTGGGCTGGAAAATTTCAAAGCTGAATTGGATGCCTGGATCAAGCATAGCAAGCGGCAAAAATACAATGGAAGTAAAGCCCCTACTCTAGCACTGGTTTCTCCTATAGCCATGGAAGATCTTTCGGATATCAAAGATGTGCCTAGCGGAGATAAGGAAAATGAAATGATTCAGCGCTATGCAGAAGTGACTCGAGATGTTGCCAAGGCGAATGATATCAAATGGATTGATGCTTTCACCGCTAGTGAAAAATGGTATGAAAGTTCTGATTCTCCCCTCACTATAGACGGTTCTCAATTAAATACTGATGGATATGAACTCCTCGGAGAATTTCTTGCCGATGAGCTATTCGGAGGAAGTGTAGATCCTTCGGTAAATGAGAATATGGTTGCCGAGGCTGTTAAGGAGAAAAACTGGCTTTGGCTAAATGATTACAAAATCCCAAATGGCGTGCACGTTTTCGGTAGAAGGCATGATCCTTTTGGCCCGGATAATTACCCATTCGAATTGGAGAAAATCCGACAAATGACTGCGCTTAGAGACTCTGCAATTTGGCTGGCCACAAAAGGAGAAACATTTGATCTGGAAGCTGCCGATGCCAAAACCAGGGTCCTACCTGAGGTAGAGACCAATTATAATCCAGAGCAAAA
>CAZLUY010000202.1:0-5190 GCA_964562785.1 uncultured Limnohabitans sp.
AATAGCTTTTTTTCAAAATATTAATGTTTAGGGTTAATTATAGCTTTTATCAGTTTGTCAAATCCCAAGGATCTTCTTGTTGAAATCTTCATCAGCTCCGCTTCCTGCGAAGTCATCAAATGCCTTTTCAGTCACTCGAATGATATGGGCATCAATGAAAGGAGCTCCTTCGGCAGCACCTTGTTCAGGATGCTTAATAGCACATTCCCACTCCAGTACTGCCCATCCGCCGTAATCGTATTGGGATAGTTTACTGAAAATACTTCCAAAGTCGACCTGACCATCTCCAAGCGATCTAAACCTTCCAGCTCTTTCTACCCATCCCTGGAAGCCACCATAGACACCTTGTTTTCCTGTTGGGTTGAACTCAGCGTCCTTTACATGGAACATCTTGATTCGATCATGGTAGAAATCAATAAACTGTAGATAATCCAGGCATTGAAGGACAAAGTGGCTTGGATCGTATAGAATATTCGCTCGCTTATGCCCATTTACCTTGTCAAGGAACATTTCGAATGTAACACCATCATGTAAATCCTCACCTGGGTGGAGCTCATAGCAAACATCTACTCCTTGTCTGTCAAATTCGTCCAGTATTGGAGTCCATCTTTTTGCTAGCTCAGTAAATCCAGTTTCTACCAATCCTGCAGGTCTTTGTGGCCATGGATATACAGTGTGCCACATCAAGGCTCCAGAGAAAGTAGCATGCTCGGTGAGTCCAAGATTATTTGATGCCTTCGCGGCATACATAAGTTGTTGGGTAGCCCATTCGGATTTACCCTTCAAGTCGCCTTTTAGATTCTCGGGGGCAAATCCATCGAAAAGCTCGTTATAAGCCGGATGAACTGCTACAAGCTGGCCTTGAAGATGAGTAGATAGCTCTGTGATTACTAATCCTGCATCTTCCACAATTCCAGCGACCTCATCCGCATAAGTTTTGCTTTCAGCGGCTTTTTGGAGGTCAATCATCCTTGGATCCCAGGATGGGATCTGCACTCCTTTATAGCCGAGATCAGCCATATATTTGCAAATGTTTTCCAGACTATTGAAAGGAGCCTGATCATCTACAAATTGTGCAAGAAATATCGCTGGTCCTTTGATCGTTTTCATGAGTATTGGTATTTAGGTTTAAAAGTTATTTTTCAACTACAAATGGAGTCCATTTTTGCTCCGAAACATTACTCGCTAGGACATGGTCAATAAAAGCCATTCCTCGAATTCCATCTTCCACTCCAGGGTAATCCTTCCATTCTTCTTTTGGCTCTTCTCCCTCATTCATGGAATAGATGCATCGTGCGAAATTTCTATAAAGATTCGCGAATGCTTCCACATATCCTTCAGGATGCCCAGCCGGGGTTCTAGTGTTTTCATTTGCTAAAGAACCTAGATATCCAGTTCCAGCTCTATAAATTTCATCAGGCTTATCTGGCCATCTAACAAGTAAAGTGTTATTTAATTCTTGTTGCCATTCCAAGCCACCTTTCTCACCATATACTCGGACCTTTAGGTTGTTTTCTGATCCAGTATCTGTTTGGGAGGCCATCAATACTCCAGAAGCTCCGTTTTCAAATCGCATTAAAACAACACCATCATCATCAATTGGCCGTCCTTCAATTTTAATGTACAAATCTGCGCAAAGATGAGAGACCTTTTCCCCAGTGATATACTCAGCCATATGGAAGGCATGGGTGCCAATGTCCCCCATGCAACCTGCACGCCCATTCTTTGATGGGTCGGTTCTCCAGGCAGCTTGTTTATTATTCTCCCTTTCCAAAAGTTTATAGAGCCATCCTTGTGGATACTCGACATAGACTTTTCTTACCTTCCCTATTTCACCCTCAGCGATCATTTGCTTTGCCTGCTTGATCATGGGATATCCTGAATATGTATGGGTCAAAAGGAAGAGTCTGTCTGAATTGTTCACTATATGATAGAGCTTCTGAGCTTCTTCGTAATTCAGGGTTAATGGTTTATCGAGGGCGACGTGGAACCCATTTTCTATCGCTTTTACAGTAGGGTCAAAATGAGCATGGTTTGGAGTCACAATGCAAACCACATCAATTCGCTCATCCTCAGGGAGGGCCTTCTCCTTCTCAATCATTTCATCATAGCTACCATAAACCCGCTCGGGAGGAAGCATGAGTTCTTCACCTCTTTGCTTTGACTTTTCTGGATTTGAGCTAAATGCTCCTGCAGCTAGTTCAAAGAGTCCATCCATCAGCGCACCATTCAAATGAATCGCTCCAATAAATGATCCTGGGCCACCTCCAACAAGTCCTATTTTGAGTTTTTTCTTTTGTGACATGGGTTAAAAAATGGGTTTAAAGTGATTAATCTATGAAATAAAGGATTACTGCCTGATTTTGAAATTTAAAGAGGATCATTTTCTGAAATCATGACTAACTGTTTTAAATCTGTTTGAGTGGGAGATCCGGTAGAAAGATCTATCCTCCTTTAAACATTTTTTCTTCTGAATTTATGGCAAAAACCACAAATTTTAAACTAAAGCCATTATATAGCAGAATTAAAATAACCTCCTCGATCAGCATATGAAATTAAATACCAAGATTCAGCTTTCCACCATGATGTTCTTCGAATTTTTCGTTTGGAGCTCTTGGTTTGTGACTATGGGGACATATCTGGGAAATAGCCTGAATTCAAGTGATCAGGAGATATCCTTGGCCTTTTCCACTCAATCTTTTGGAGCCATTATCGCTCCCTTTATCATTGGCTTGATCGCAGATCGATATTTTGATGCACAGAAGATTCTAGGTGTTATTCATTTGATAGGGGCAGGGTTAATGCTTATGCTCTATAACTCTTCAGATTTCAGTAGCTTTTTTCCAATCCTTTTGGCCTATATGATTCTATTTATGCCAACCCTAGCTTTGGTAAATTCAATTTCATTCAATCAAATGAATGATCCTGCCAAGGAATTTTCGGTGATTAGAGTTTGGGGTACCATTGGATGGATTGCAGCGGGAATTATGATCAGCTTCCTTTCATGGGATAGTCAGGAAGGCTTGTCCTCCGGACTCTTGCAAAATACATGGCTTACCGCAGCCGTGGTCTCACTAATTTTAGGGGTCTTCAGCTTTACCTTGCCAAAGACACCGCCAAAGGCAAAATCTTCAGGAGCTTTTAAATTATCAGAAGCCATAGGACTCGAAGCGCTTCAATTATTCAAGCATAAGAATTTTGCCGTCTTCTTTATCTCCTCAGTCCTGATATGTATCCCATTGGCCTTTTATTATCAAAACGCTAACCCCTTTTTAACTGAGGTCGGATTGGAGAATCCAACTGGGATGATGACAATTGGTCAAATTTCCGAGGCATTATTTCTTCTTGCCTTACCGATCTTCTTTAAGCGATTCGGAATAAAGAAGACCTTGATGCTAGCCATGTTTACCTGGATGGTGCGTTACATGTTCTTTGCTTTTGGAGATGCGGATCAAGGAACATGGATGTTGATCATTGGAATTGCATTACATGGGATATGTTATGACTTCTTCTTTGTGAGTGGCCAAATTTATACCGACCACCATGCAGGGGAGAAGTATAAGTCTTCTGCTCAAGGCTTGATCACACTAGCGACCTATGGTGTTGGTATGTTGATAGGTTTTTGGGCTGCTGGTCAGATATCAAACTATTACTCGACTTCAGATGGAGGGCACAACTGGACTTCCATTTGGCTAATTCCTTCTGGTATTTCCGTTTTGGTTTTGTTAATTTTTACACTCCTTTTCAGAGAAGAGAAACTCGGAACCTCCAATTAACCTAAATCACCATGTCACATGACCAGAGCAGACGCTCTACTTTCAAAAAACTTATCCTTGGTGGAGCTGCGGCGAGCAGTCTTTCCTCTTTTACCATGTCAGATACGCAAACCGCTTTAAAAGGCAATATCAACCATGGGGTTTGTGCATGGTGTTTCCCTCAATACAGCTTAGAAGAACTATGTATTGAAGCAAAAAAGATAGGAATTAAAGGAATTGACTTGGTTGGGCCTTCAGGATGGGAAACCTTGAAAAAGCATGGGATTCATTCTTCCATGTGCAATGGCGCTGAGATCAATCTGGTAGATGGTTTTGGAGAGAAAAAATTCCATGAGCAGCTTAAAAAGAATTATTCTGAATTGATTCCATTAGTTGCAAAAGCAGGTTACACCAACCTAATTTGCTTTTCCGGAAATAGACGAGGAATGGATGATGAGACCGGTTTAGAGAATTGTGTGGAGGGATTGAAGCAGGTGATAGGAATGGCTGAGAAACACGGAGTGACTTTACAAATGGAGTTGCTAAATAGTCGAGTTGATCATAAGGATTACCTGAATGATAAATCGGCATTTGGAGTGGAGCTTTGCAAGCGACTAGGAAGCGAAAATTTCAAACTTCTTTTTGACATCTATCATATGCAAATAGATGAAGGAGATTTGATTAGAAGCATCCGAACCAATAACCAATATTTTGGGCATTACCACACGGCTGGAAATCCAGGTAGGAATGAGTTGAATGAGAGCCAGGAAATTAATTATCCAGCTGTCATGGAAGCAATAAAAGAAAGTGGCTTTAAGGGCTTTGTCTCTCACGAGTTTATCCCTAGGGCACAAGATAAGATGGCCTCACTTGCTCAAGCGGTGGAGGTCTGCGACGTTTAATTAACCAAATAACCAAATACCATATTTATGGCAAATCAACAGTATGACGCAATTGTAGTCGGGTCGGGGATTAGCGGAGGTTGGGCTGCAAAAGAGCTCACTGAAAAAGGACTGAAGGTCTTGATGTTGGAGAGAGGTCCCAATGTGGAGCATGTCAAAGATTATACAACAGCTACTCTTCCGCCATGGGAGGTTCCACATAGGGGTCGAAGGACTCAGGAAATGCTGGAAAACCACCCTAATCTTAGAAGAGATTACGTATTAAATGAACTGAACCTGGACTGGTGGGCTCACGAGGACACTGATCCTTACATCGAAGAGAAACCATTCACTTGGTTTAGAGGCTATCAAGTTGGAGGAAGATCCCTGCTTTGGGGCAGGCAATCCTACAGATGGGCAAATGTAGATTTTGAAGCAAACGCTAAGGAAGGCATTGCCGTGGACTGGCCTATTCGATACAAGGACTTAGCTCCATGGTATAGTTATGTAGAGAAATTTGCCGGTATCTCAGGTAATAAGGATGGTTTGGATAT
>CAZLUY010000203.1:0-3063 GCA_964562785.1 uncultured Limnohabitans sp.
AATTTGATCTTCGGGTATATTATTTCCCCGGTTGCGATATTCTTAGCGATCAAATATTTCAAAGATTACTCAAATGAAGGTTTTCTATCCTTCTCTGAAGGAATGACAGTAGGGTTTGTTGCCTATATGATTCTGGGGCTCTTATCAGGATTAGGGATCTGGATAATACTTTCTGTTTCTCCGGATTTGTTTGAGACGATTCTTTTCTCAAAGCTTTCTGTTTTGGAGGAGAATAAGGAGATGATTTTGGAGCAGGTGGGCCAAGATTCCTATGACAATACTTTAGCAAACATTCAAACTATGAATCCATTTGATGTAGCTTTGAATGATGCCATTTGGAAAATGATTCCAGGCCTTTTTTTTACTATTATTATTTCCATTATTTTACGAAAAACACCTTAACACTATGGAAGAACAACAATCGGCTGTTCAGGCAGCAGTAAGACCAGGTCTAATTATGGGGCTCTTGGCACTGGTCTTAACCTATTTGATTTATTTTGTCGACTCATCGATTCTGATCAATACTTGGTATGGATTGGGCTCTTTGGTAATTTTTCTTGTCTTGATCATAGTCTTTGGAAGCCAATACAGGAAAGAAATTGGTGGGTTTATTGATTTTGGGAATGCGTTCAAATTTAGTTTCGTTGCAATCCTCGTTTCTGGGGTAGTGGCTCTCCTTGGTCAAATACTACTTTATCATGTTGTAGATCCTGATCTAGCCGGTGTATTGGCCGAAAAATCAGTGGAGAATACATTGGCAATGATGGAAAGTTTTGGTGCTCCTGCTGATTCAATGACTCCTGAAATGATGGATGAGATGAGAACAAACACTCAGGAGGCCTTTACCATTGTGGGACAAATTAAATCATTCGGATGGTTGCTCATTTTCTATGCAGTAGTATCACTAATTACAGGAGCTATCATCAAGAAAAAAGATAAGTCTCTGGACTATTAATATGCCTCAAATTTCAGTTGTAGTTCCTGTCTTCAACGAGGAAGAATCAATCACTGAATTAAGTCAATGGATAAGCCGTGTCATGCATGACAACGGCTTTTCTTATGAAGTGATTTTTGTGAACGATGGTAGCACGGATCGTTCATGGGAAGTTATTACTGAACTTTCAAACAGCGCCGCTGAATTTAAGGGTCTAAATTTCACTAGAAACTATGGTAAATCGGCAGCTCTAGACTCCGGTTTCTCCAAGTCATCCGGGGATGTGGTGATAACCATGGATGCAGATTTGCAGGATAGTCCAGATGAAATTCCTGGACTCTATTCCATGATAATGGATGAAGGCTTTGATGTGGTTTCCGGTTGGAAAAAGGAGAGACATGACCCAATCAGCAAAACTATTCCTTCAAGATTTTTCAATGGAGTGACTCGTTGGATTTCAGGGATACCTCTCCACGATTTCAACTGCGGTCTTAAAGCTTACAAGAGTAAAGTGGTTAAAAATATCCATATCTATGGAGAGATGCATCGCTATATCCCTTTACTATCGAAGTGGGCAGGATATCCAAAGATTGGAGAGAAGGTAGTTCAGCATCAGGCCAGAAAGTACGGTGTCTCTAAGTTTGGACTAGAGCGCTTTCTTAATGGCTTTCTTGATTTAATCTCGGTTTCCTTTGTACATCGATACAAGAAGAAGCCGATGCATTTTTTTGGTTTGCTTGGGACCTTATCCTTCTTATCTGGCTTTTTGATCACTTGTTGGTTGATATTTCAGAAGGTTTACGGCCTGAGCAAGGGGTTGAAAGTTCGTGAAATTGTAGATCAGCCTTTATTCTTCCTTGCTCTAGTTGCTTTGATTATTGGAGTACAGCTGTTCTTGACAGGCTTTATTGCTGAACTGATGACCTCAAACCAAGCAAAAGAACCTGAGTACAAGGTCGAGGAGGAGCTTAACTTCGATAAATAATGAAGTATTCCTTCATTATTCCTGTATACAATCGTCCTGAGGAATTGGATGAATTGCTCCAAAGTTTGCAGGGACAAACCTTCAAAGAATTTGAGGTAATTGTGATTGAGGACGGTTCCCAAATCAAATCCGATGAGATAGTAAAGCAATTCGAAAACACTCTCTCAATTCAATATATTTCTCAGGAAAATACAGGTCAGGGTTTTGCTAGGAATAATGGAATGCACAAAGCTCAATCCGACTTTTTTATCATCCTGGATTCAGATGTAGTCTTGCCTAAGGATTATTTATCCCATGTTGATACAGCTGTAGAGTCTAGAGGTTTAGATGCCTTTGGAGGACCTGATAGATCAAATGAAGATTTCTCCGATCTTCAAAAAGCCATGGATTTTGCCATGACATCCTTCTGGACCACAGGAGGAATTAGGGGACAGCTCAAGGACCTCAGCAAGTTCCAGGCAAGGGGTTTTAATATGGGAGTTTCAAGAAAAGTCTTTGAACAAACCCAAGGCTTCGTCGATCCTAATCGAGGAGAAGATATTGAATGGAGCATGCGGATAAAAAAGGCAGGGTATAAACTAGAACTAGTTCCTGATGCCTTTGTATATCATAAAAGAAAAAGTGACCTCAAAGGCTTCATCAATCAAGCCTTCTCTTTCGGGGCAAATCGGATAAATGTGTCAAGGTATCATCCCGAAGCAGTTCAAATTGTTCATTTACTTCCTCTGGGCTTTCTGCTATTCCTCATTTCGATTCCTATTACCGCGAACAAGTTACCTCTGGTTTCACAGACATCGCTAGGTCTTTTGCTCATATGGTCATCAGGAGTACTCTTCGATTCTTACCAGAGATATAAATCGCTTAATGTTGCCATCCAAAGTTGGTATTGCTCTGTGTCACAACTCTGTGCCTATGGAGCGGGATTTTTTAAAGAATGGGTGACTAAGACCTGTAAAGGTTAAGCCTTTTTGCAAACAAAAATGGTTTCCCTTGCCGGAAGGGAATAATATTCAATCTCTTCCTTTGGAAGACTCTTTACAAATTCGTTCTCCTCAATAAGAATCCCGGACCCTCTTAGTCGCTCAGCATAATCAAGTCCGTACTTACGAACGTGATCGCGCTGACCAAAAAGCCTCTCCCTTTC
>CAZLUY010000204.1:0-2729 GCA_964562785.1 uncultured Limnohabitans sp.
CTTTTACACTGAACAAGAAGATTCTCAAGGTGGGGACGCGGAATTTGTATTTGTCCCTAATATCCCAGAGACTTCCTATGTCTTGAGACAATTCATACATACTTTAAAGCCTGAACAGATTAGAGTTCTTAATCCTGTTTAATGGGCCATTCTTCCTTTAAAAAGCTATAGAAAATCGTATCTCTTCGTCTACCATGGTGTAAGAGTGTATGGCTCCTTAAAAGCCCATCTTCTTTTGCCCCCAATCTCTTCAAGGCATTTCTTGCAGGCAAGTTGAGGACATCAGTTTTGAATTCTACCCTCTCTAAATCTAATTCTCCAAAGGCATAGTCCAGCATAAGAGATTTACCCATGGTATTGAAACCTTTTCCATGAAAATCAGCCCCATACCAGGTCCACCCAATTTCAACTCTTTTATCGCGCTTTGAATAATTTCCAAAACCGGTAGACCCAAGCAATCTACCATTGGACTTATCCACGGCAACAAATTGAAGCATTTTACCTTCGAAGTGGTCTTGTGCCCAAGGGGCATAATTTTCTATCTGAGATAGGTCATGGGTAAAGTATTCCCATAAAAATTCATCTTGAGCAATCCTATGGAGCTCAAAAAAATCATGCTCCGTAATTGAGCGGAGCATGATTTTATCATTTTGAAGAATAAGGTTTGATGGAAAATCTATCATCCCATGAGCTCTTTGAAAGCTTCATTGTAAAGAGCAACTTCTTCAAGTGTCCCTGTAGAAATTCTGCACCAGTCATTCAAAGGAGGGAATGGTCTTCCTATTCGAAATCCTTTGGCCAGCATAGCTTCGTTAAGTTCAATAATATCTCTTCCAGAATGGAAAAAGACGAAATTGGTATGAGAAGGGAGATAGTCCATACCCAGCTCGTCTAATGTATCCGTGAGCATCTTTCTGGCTTTGACTGTCTGGTCCAGCGAGAACTTATAGAATTCTTTATCTTGAAGCGCTGCCTTACTGGCCTCTATTGCCATGATGTTCGTATTAGCCACAACTCTCTCGGATAACTTCTTTGCTATTTCAGGCTTTGCTATCAAATATCCCATGCGTATCCCGGCAAGGCCATAAACCTTCGAAAATGTCCTAGAAACAATTACATCATGGCCTTCTTTAACCAGTTCTACCATCGAAGGATAGTTTGGTTCTGTGATGTAGTCATAATAAGCTGCATCACTAAATACAATCGTCTTTTTACTCACCGTTTCGCAAAAATCCCTTACTCGGTCAGCTGGAAGTAATTTCCCTGTTGGGTTATTCGGATTGCACAAAAAGACAAGGTTGGTTTCGAAACTAACCCTCTTCTCAATTTCATCAAGATCAAAATCTAAATCCTTATTTAGCGGAACCCAATTGATATCTGTATTCCAAAGCTCTGCATAGTTCATCATAGCAAGGAAAGTAGGAGCACAGCTGATTATCTCACCTCCTTGACCGAAAGTTAGACCAGTAACTTTTAGACCCTCTGTCGATCCAGCCACCAAAACAATATGATCTTCAGTCACTCCTTCCTTCTCGGCTAGCATTTTTACAAGGTCACTATTGTAAGACCATGGATACCTACAGCCAAGATCAAAATTCCCACTCATGGCTTTCCTCATATTTTCAGAAGGACCGTAAGGGTTTTCGTTTGAGCTAAGCCTAACTATATCTTCAAGAGGTCGAGGGTTGAATTTCCGTCTTTCCTCAGCACTGAGAGTAGGTACGATTCCACTAGCACCTAATGCGGCTAATCCTCCTCCTAAACTGGCCTTCTTCAGCCATGATCTTCTTGATAATCCTGTCATAATTGTTTCGGTTTCTTGTGAAAGTAGTAAATCCTTGAAATGAATATTAATAAAATTACACAGTTGGCCTCAAAAAATTGAAATAAATATAATATTACAAATACCTCAAAATAGCGAAATTTATCTCTAATAAATCTCGGAAAACCGAATTTAATTTTTAAATTAAAGAGAACCCCAAATCAAACTACAGAGCTATGAAAAAAGTAATTCTATTAATTGTTTGCGGGTTTCTAGCGGTTAGCACATTGCGAGCCCAGGAAGCTCAATATATGGTTTTCGAGTTTATTAAAGTCGAAAACGAGCAGGTTTTTGATTACATCGAATACAAGGATTTGATGGAGAAAGTTTATCGCCAGGCTCTCAATGATGGAAAAATAAATGGTTGGGATTTTTGGTCCCTTCAGTCAGGTGCAGATGAAGGTGAATTCCAACATATCATGGTGACCTACTATGATGATCCAGTGAACATGATGAATGGGCTTGATGCCAATACCATGATCAACTACACGAAAATCGCTTATCCCCATCTTACAGAAGTACAAATCGCCAATATGTTTCAGGAAGCCCTAGAGATGCGAGATATGCCTATGAGGCTTTACATGAAAGAGATTGTTTGTACCACTGACGACTTTGTCATGAAACCAGGTGTTTTAGCGTCTTTTGACTTGATGAAAGCAAGGGAAGGTAGAGTTGAGGAGTACGAGAAAGCTGAAATGGAAGTGTTTAGACCCATACATCAAAATAGGATTGAGCAAGGCGTAATGGGGCATTGGAGTTTCTTAAGAACAGCTTTACCACAAGGTTCAACTGCGAAATCCACTCATTTAACTCTCAACATGTATAAAGATTACATGCAGTTTTTCAATGGACAGGCTTATGCTGATATGAATCAGGATGAGAGCCAGAGAGAGGCTGTTAATCAAGG
>CAZLUY010000205.1:0-2288 GCA_964562785.1 uncultured Limnohabitans sp.
GCTAATTCACCTACAGTAAGGCCATGAACAACCGGGATCGGGTGCATACCAACAAAGCTTTCAAACCCCTCTTTAAGCATCGGCCCATCCACATAACCTCCATTTGGATTTGGCCTGTCCAAGATTATAACTTCAATTCCATTTTCTGCACAAGCCTCCATTACGTAATGCATGGTGCTTATGTAGGTATAGAATCTAACCCCTACATCCTGGAGATCGAAAAGGACAACATCAAGATCGTTTAATTGCTCAGCCTTTGGCTTTTTATTATTTCCATATAGTGAAACGATGGGAAGACCAGTCTCCTGGTCAACACTACTATCCACCTTTTCACCAGCATCTGCGGTTCCCCTGAAGCCATGCTCAGGTACGAACACTTTTTTTACCTTAATGTCTTTCTCAAGAAGAAAATCGACTAGATGAGTATCACCCATGCCAGGGAGTATGCTCGTTTGGTTACCAACAACTCCTACACTTTTTCCTTCCAACAATGGCAAATAAATCTCGCTTCGTTCAGCACCAACCTTGATTTGAGCTTGCGCTTGGAGAACGATTGAACAAATACTAAAAAGGATTATTAATAGGAGTCTGGAGGCAAGTGATTTCTTATACATGCTAATTGATTTCATATCAAAACTAGGGATTTTACAGGGTTAGAAGGCTCTTGATACCTCCTTTTTGAATAACGGTTTGTAAATTTTTTGTACTCAAACTATTTATGCTTGATTTGATAGTATCTTGCACCACTTACCATAAGTGATCCTACCTTATTGAATTTATCATTTTTCATAGCTAATCGCCTCAGCTTTAAAAAATCGGGTGGTTTCTCAGCTACTATCCATACCATTGCGATAGCTAGTTTGGCCTTGGGCTTGGCTGTCTCCATTATTGCCTTTATGATTCTTGGTGGATTCCAATTCACGGTATCTGATCGGGTTTTTGGATTTACTGGTCATTACCAAGTACAACGGTATATGATGAGCAATGCATTTGAAGAGATGCCTTTTAACCAAAAATCCAGATTTATGAGCGAGTATGGTGATCTGGATTTTGTGACAAAGGTTCAAAGCTATGCGAATAAGGCAGCTTTGCTTAAAGGTGAAAAGGAAGTAGAAGGAATTCTGATGAAAGGTGTAGCAGCTGATTTTGATACCCTCCTTTTCAGTCAATATCTTATCGATGGTAGGATGCTTCGAATTCCGGAAGAGGGAACATCTAATGAGCTTATGGTGAGTAAGTATCTAGCCAATAAGCTCCTACTCAATGTCGGAGATCGGGTTACTTTATATTTTGTTCAAAACCCACCAAGATACAGGAGGGTAGAAATTGTGGGGATTTTTGAAACCTATCTGGAGAACTTTGATCAAAAGGTGGTTCTAGGAGAGCTCCAGACCATTAGAAATTTAAATGGTTGGTCGAAGGACGAAGTAGGTGGATTGGAGGTGTTTGTGAACAACCCTAGCCAGGACCAGGGCCAATTAAGGGAGATTGAGGGGATTCTAGACTCGGATTTAAAATTGGTGGACAGCCGCATTAAATTCAGGGAGATTTTTGATTGGCTGACTCTTTTGGATACCAATGTTTATGTATTTGTCGGGTTAATAGGATTTGTTGCTGTGTTTAATATGGGAGCCATCCTTTTCATTTTAATCATGGAAAGAACCCAGATGATTGGTGTTTTGAAGGGCCTAGGTGCTAGAGATAGTCAGATCCGAGGGGTCTTCTTCTGGAATGGATTCCGAATCTTGTTAAGAGGACTGCTTTTTGGAAATCTTATTGGTTTGGGACTTGGATTTTTACAGTATCAGTTTCGCATAATACCTCTTGACCCAGCAAACTACTACATGAGCTATGTGCCCATTCATTGGAATTGGCCAGTATTCCTTGGGTTGAATGTCGGAATTACGGTGATCACTCTATTGGTGATTCTTATCCCAGTTCTTGTAATTTCGAAGGTTGATCCGATAAAATCGATTCGGTTTGATTGATCTTGTAGGGAGAGAGAATACTCTTCAACTTCATTGAGATAACGCCAAAGACTGCCTCCTTAAATATCCCCTTACTCATTTTTGAAGTACCCTTCGTTCGATCGGTAAAAATGATTGGTACTTCAGTGATTTTAAACCCAAGCTTCCAGGTTGTGAACTTCATTTCAATTTGGAAAGCATATCCAATAAATCTGATTTTATCCAAATCAATGCCTAGTAGGACCTTTCTTTTATAGCATTTAAAACCTGCTGTTGCATCTTTTACCGGTAGGCCTGTAATGAATTTCACATAAACACTGG
>CAZLUY010000206.1:0-9853 GCA_964562785.1 uncultured Limnohabitans sp.
AAATTATATCCAAGGATATCTTCAGCAGCATTGGCGCTAAGCTAAAGAAGCTGATCAATGATGATATCGGAGACGACCATAACTACTAGGGCTTATATCGGACGGAGATAAGTGGCAGTGCCACTTATTTCCCCACTTGTATCCCTTTTTGAAATTAGAATTAACCAGTTCACCAATAAATTAAATATGTCAGATTCAATGAAAGATTACAGATTTGATCTACCCAAAAACCAAAAGTCAATCATAAAAGTGATCGGCGTAGGTGGTGGGGGATCCAACGCCGTCAACCACATGTTTGCTCAAGGCATCAAGGACGTAGAGTTCGTGGTTGTCAACACAGATGCTCAGGCGCTTAAGTCTAGCCCAGTTCCTTTAAGACTTCAACTTGGCGCTAGCCTAACAGAAGGATTAGGAGCAGGAGCGAATCCTGAGCAAGGAAAGAACGCTGCTTTGGAATCAGAAGATTCCATCAGAGAGTTACTTTCCGATAATACCAAAATGGTATTCATCACTGCCGGAATGGGCGGTGGAACAGGAACAGGAGCAGCTCCGGTAATTGCTAGAATTGCCAAGGAACTTGATATCCTAACTGTAGGTATTGTTACTGCTCCATTCATGTTTGAGGGCAGAAAGAAGATGGGTGTTGCTCAGAGAGGTATCGAAGCCTTGAGAGAGAATTGCGACACTGTTCTTGTTATCCTTAATGACAAGCTAAGAGAGATTTATGGCAATCTTGCCATCCGAACTGCATTCGGTAAGGCAGATGATATTTTGACAACTGCCGCCAAGTCCATTGCTGAAATCATCACGATCCATCAGGATGTAAACGTCGATTTTGAAGATGTGAAGACAGTAATGAAGGATGCTGGTGCTGCGGTAATGGGATCATCTACAGAAGAAGGCGAAGGCCGAGCAATCAGAGCTGCAGGCGCTGCGATCTCCTCTCCATTGCTTAACAATGTTGATATCAGAGGAGCCGAGAAAATTCTACTTTCCATCATGTCTGGTGAAGAAGAAGAATTGTCTATGGATGAGTTGAGTGAAATCACTGAGTATATCCAGGAGAAAGCAGGAGATAATGCAGAAGTAATCTTTGGTCAGGGTATTGACCAGGAGCTTGCTAAAGGAATCCGCGTGACCGTAATCGCTACTGGTTTTGAAATGGACAGATTAGCTGAGTCTACTAATATCCCTGCTGCCAAGCCAGCAGCAAAGAAAGAAGAGGAAGACACCAAGACTTTGATAGATCTTGATTCAGGTAAGTCTCAAAAAGTAAAAGAAGAGAATATTGATGATGGTAGCACTTTTGTATTCACGATGCCAAAGCCAGCTGCTCCAGCACCTGAGCCTATAGAAGAAGTTGCTCAGCCTGTAGAAGCCAAGCAAGAGGAAATTTCTTTTGAGGCACCAGTTGAAGAGGAGAAAGAAGAAGTGATAGAGATTGTTCAGAGCGAAGATAAGCCTGAGAAGATCGTCCATGACCTTTATCCGACTGAAGAAGAAAAGGCTGAAGAAGCGAAAGCTCCGATCGAGGAAGATAAGGTAGAGCCTGTATTTGCGAATGATTACTATGAGCAAATGAAGCAAAAGGCCATCCAGAGAGCTCATCAGAGATTTGAAAAGCTTAAGGGAAGCAGATCTATCAATCCTACTCCAGAAGAGTTAAAGGAGAAAATGGAAGTTCCTGCTTATCAGCGTAAGAATGTTGTTTTGAATGAGCCTGAGCATAGCTCGGAAAACAACCTTTCAAAGTACAATCTGAATGATGAGAACGAGATTCTAGGTAACAACAGATTCTTACATGATAATGTAGATTGAGTTTAAAACTCAATCAGTGAAGCTGCCTGTTCTTGCAAAAGTTCTAAGTAAAGCTTGTTGGTGAGCAAGCCGTCTGACATATTACGCTCTATTTGGCTTAGTCTAGGCTTAAGAGCGAGAACGTGCATACCCAGGTAGTTGAATATATCAGTGAGGTGGCTCATAGCGATGCCACCTCCACCTACTCCAGAAGAGACGCCCACTAGGGCGCTCTTTTTGTTTTTTAGAGGGTTTGGATAGGACATTCCATCAATGAAAGTTTTCAGGATTCCAGGGAAGGATCCATTGTATTCAGGAACGATAAAAACGTACTTGCTTCCTTCTTTGACCCTAGCCAGAAACTTATTGTAATCGGCATTCTTACCATTGTTTTCATACAAAGCACTCTTTATAAAGTCTATCGGTAAATCCTCCAGATAAAGGATTTCAGAATCAACTTTTAAATCAGAAAGGACAGTCTGATAAATGAGGGCTATCTCTTTGGAAACAGCGTTTGCGCGATTGGTTCCAACAATGATCTTGATCATAAGGGTAATTTTATGGAGACTATACACTTGAAAGGCTCGAAAAGTTCTGGAGCTTTGCTAATTTTTAAGCCTCGATTGATTCAGAATCCATGACATATTTAGAAAAAGTAAAAGAGGCCCGAGATTTTATTCTTTCACAATATTCTTCAATACCAAAGACAGGTATAATCCTCGGAACCGGTTTAGGCAAAATGGCGGAGGAAATTGAGGTTCTGAAAGAGGTCGATTATGATGATATTCCGCATTGTCCCATTTCCACCGTTGTAGGTCACCATGGTAGTTTACTTTTTGGAAAGCTAGGTGGTAAGGAAATTCTGGCTATGCAAGGTAGGTTTCATTACTATGAGGGTTATAGCATGAAAGAAGTGACTTTTTTAATCCGGGTTATGGGGCTTCTTGGAGTGAATACTCTCTTTGTATCTAATGCTTGCGGAGGGCTTGACCCAAATTATGAGGTAGGTGATGTAATGATGATCACAGATCAGATCGATTTATTTCCGGAGAATGCCTTAAGGGGTCAAAACCCACCTGAATTTGGACCTAGGTTTCCGGATATGAGTGAGCCTTTTTATGGGCAGTTTTTGGAAATGGCCAGAGAGATTGCGGCAGCTTCTTCTATCAAATTACACGAGGGAGTTTATGCCGGAATTCAGGGTCCCAACTTAGAGACTAAGGCTGAATACAAGTATTTGAGAATTATTGGTGCAGATGCTGTAGGAATGAGTACCGTTCCGGAGGTCATGGTTGCCAATCAAATGGGTATGAAGGTCTTTGGACTCTCGGCGATTACTGATCTAGGGGTGATTGGGAAAATCAAGAAACTAACACTTGAGGAAATTATTGAAGGTGCGAATGTTGCCAGCCCCAAGATGATGGTGATAATTCGTGAGCTCTTGAACCGGATATGACTTTTTGTGTGGTTAAAGAGTATCGATACAGAAGGACAAGTTTTAAATTTTAACCCCTCATATCCTTATTCTTTTTGAATAATCCAGTCATCGATAATTTCTTTAGCGTCATCGACCAAAAGAGCGTCTAATCGAAAACTGCTCTGTTGGTCTTCAGGCCTTTTCATCTTTGATAAAATTCAAAAGATATGAGAAGGTTGATTCTATCCATATGCATCATCGCATTCGTTTCTAATTGTATTGAAAAGCCTGATTTTGACCAGGATCCTTTAGAGCCTGTAGAAGTAGCAATAACTAAGATAGTTTTCCCAAAAAACTTCAATTTCGAAACTAGCAGGCAGGTAAGTGTATATATTTCAGATAACAATCAGGTTGGAATTTATAGGCTCAGCTACATTTTTGATAATGATACATATGAGCTTGGATCCTTTGTGCAGCAATCAGACGGGCTTGTTACCAATATCACCCTTCCTACGGTAGTTAATGAGATTAAAATAACTAAACAGACGGCCTCTACTAACATCGCCTACAGTGTAACCATAATAAATAATGAGGCTTTTCTGCAAATCCCATTTTACCAGTCGTCCAATATAAATGATGGTTGCCTTGATCACTTATACGCTGTCAACAATGACGGGGACTTTTTCACCATTGATATAAGCTCTTTGAGTTTTGAAAAAACAGATTTTCCTAATCTACAGGGAGGAGGATCAATAGCCAACGCCCTAGATCAGGAGGGTGGAATTATGTATTACAACGTTAATCAAACTTTGTATGCATATGACATTGATGCTGGCACCTTTTCCATAAAACATAGCGGGAATCCATTCGGTAGAAGCTATCCCAGATTAGAGTTTAAGGATGGGTTTTTCTACATGTCAAATGGTAGTAAGATGTACAAAGTAAATGCAGAGACTAATGAAACTTTTGCGGAGTACAACATTAGTGGTTTCATAAATAGTACTAGCGGAGGAGATCTAGCTTTTGATTCTAATGGCGATCTTTATCTAGCCTGCTTTTCAGGACTATACAAATTCAACCAGATAAATGATGCTAATGGTACTGCTTCACTAGTTAGAATAAGTGCTGAGAATTTTCCATTCCAACTTACTTCTATGGCCATAGATCGACAAGATCGAATTTTTGTAGGGACCAATGATGCAAATTCTAGATTAATTGAAATTAGTAAAGAAGACGGAGCTTACTCCATTGTCAAAATCTTTGACCAGAAAATAAATGATTTGACGGCCTGGAAGTGTGCTACTACTGAGTTGAGCCAACTTGATTCGGATAATGATGGAGTAATTGATGAGTTGGATGATTACCCTTTTGACCCAGAGGCAGCCACGGATATATTTACTCCTTCACAATTAGGAATGGGCTCTTTCGCTTTTGAAGATCTTTGGCCCATGAAGGGGGATTATGATTTCAATGACATGGTGATCAGTTACAGATACACTAATGTTTTGAACAGTTCAAATAATGTGGTGCGCTTAAAAATGGAGTTAGTTTTGAGAGCTGTTGGGGCAGGACAAAGAAGTGGGTTTGGAATTGAACTGGATGTGAATCCTTCAAAAATTGAATCCGTCACTGGCCACAGTACATTAGGAAATAACACGGTACTGAATGCAAAGGGACTTGAAGCAGATCAAAGTAAGGCAGTCTTGATTGTCTTCAATGATTCTCACAATCATATTCAACCAGCACCTGGAGCTAACTTTGTAAACACTGTTTTGAGTGAGACTTTAGTGCCGAATAAGACCTTTAATGTTGTGATTGAATTTATTGAGCCAATAAGTCAATCTGATGTCGGTGACGCCCCGTTTAATCCTTTCATTTTCTCGAGCACCGATAGAGCAAAGGAAGTGCATCTCTCTGGTCAAATGCCTACAGAATTAGCTGATTCTAGCCTTTTTGGTACAGGTCAGGATGATACCCGGTTTGGCGAGAATAAGACGTATATGACGCAAAACAATCATCCTTGGGCAATCCATATCATCCATAACTTCAGGTACCCTATAGAAAAGGCTCGTATAGATGAGGGCTACAATAAATTCACCGAGTGGGCGCAGAGCCAAGGGACTATTTATAAGGATTGGTATGGTGATAACAATGGTTATCGTAATACGAGCAAGCTCTTTTTCAATGATTGATCTTTGGCTATTCCTTTAAAATTAGCGGCTCATCGTCTTTTTTAAGTTTTGGTTCGTATTTTTTAAATTGAGATGAAGTATCTCATTTGCTAAACCAACTACATGAACACGAAACAATGCCTTGCGCTTTTTGCTATTGCTATGGCACTAGCCGTAGGTCCTGTTTATAGTCAAAAAGCCGAAATTGAGGAGCCACAGCTGGCAAAAGAAATCAAAGCCATGCGGGATGAGGACCAAAAGAATAGAATCAAGTGGTCCAAAATGTACAGTCAAGGGAAGCAGGACACAAAGAAATTCAAGGAATTTACCAGGGAAGTAATTGCAGTAGACCGGAGGAATACTGCACGCATGCGTGAAATTGTTACGCAGTTCGGTTGGCCCGATTATGATCTGGTGGGAGAAGGCCCAAGCAATAGCGCCTGGTTAATTGTTCAGCATGCAGATAGGAATCCAGCATTCCAGGCCAAATGCTTACCTCTCCTTAAAGAGGCCGTTGAAAAGGGAAAAGCCAATCCCAGCAATTATGCTTATCTATACGATCGAGTTGCAGTTTCGAAAGGAGAGAAGCAATTGTATGCGACACAGAGCTCCACTAACAATGGCTTATCAGAAGGTAGCTTCTACCCAATAGCCGAGGAAGAGAATGTTCAGGTTAGGAGGGAGCAAATGAATATTTCAAGATCCATAGTTGATTACGCTGCTTCAATGAGTTTTCAGTACAGCATTCCTAATTTGGATGAGGCGAAACAGAGAGCGGAACATCTGAAAGGTGAATATGAGGAAAGCGTAGGCGTGGCCAGACAGAAATTTGAAGAGGGAGATTTCAAGCAAGCTGCAGATTATTATTTAACTGCGACGATGGCCTATGGTCATGTTACCACCGAAGATTTTGTTGAAGCTGCGAAGGCTTTATCCCTCTCTGAGCATGAAAAAGTTGCGCAGGCGACTACACTTCTCACACGTGCTCTAGCCAGAGGATGGGATGGGTTTAAAGACCTAGACCAAAGTTCTACTATGGACTATTTAAAGCGAGAACTACCAGGTAGTTGGGAAGATCTGCAGCTTGTGGCAGAAGAAATAAAAATTGACAGGTAGCTGAGATTCATTTTGGACTTTTTTGATTTTTTTTGATAAAAATCTGATCAATTAAATTTGAGAATTATTTTAGAGCATGGGTAGAGTACTAGTTGTGGGGTTGATCTTTTTTTTGGTGAATTTTGGTGCTTTAGCCCAATCGGATTCCTTAACCTATGTATTTGGAAAGGTAGAAAATGGGAATGCCTCTTCTTATGTCCTAACTGGGAAACTTATTGATCAAAAAACCAATGAGCCCATTGAAGGCGTGGGGCTCTATATTGATGGGGTTTATAAGGGAGTCAACTCAGATCGTTTTGGAACCTATATCATTAACCTTACCCCTGGTTATCACAAAGTAGCTTACAGGCAGGTATCAAAGATTCCTGTAATTATTCAGGTGACCATTTACGAGAATGCTGTGGTCAACTTGTCTATGACGGATAAGAGCTTTGAACTGGAAGGAGTGGTAGTTACTTCAGATGAACCAGATCGAAATGTGCGAAACCCAATCACTGGTGTTACTAAGCTCACAACTACGGAATTGAAAGCGATCCCAGCTTTCCTCGGAGAAGCTGATATTTTCAAAGGTTTACAATTGCTACCGGGAGTAAGTACAGTAGGTGAAGGAACTTCCGGCATTAATGTCAGAGGTGCAAAAACAGACCAGAATTTACTCCTTATGGATGAAGTTATGGTTCTCAGCTCAAATCATGCACTCGGTTTTCTCTCGGCATTCAATACGGATGTCACGGAAAACTTTACCCTATATAAAGGGAATTTACCATCTACTTTCGGAGGTCGAGCTGGCTCGGCTTTAGATATAAAAATGAGGGATGGAAATTTCGAAAATTGGTCTGGGCAGGTAGGGATAGGTACCTCCAATGGACGAGTTTTGGTAGAAGGACCAATTCTTAAAGAAAAGCTCAGTGTAATTGTAGGAGGACGTCTATCAAACGTCAACTGGCTTTTGAATAGAGCGCGAGATTTTGATATACAGAACAGTGAGCTGAATTTCCATGATGTCTACGCCGGCCTTTCCTGGAAGATTGCCAGAGGTCATACTTTAGAAGCAAACACTTTATTGACTGGAGATTACTTCAGGTTTTCTGATGAGTTCGGTTACGATTGGTCTAACCGGGTGAGCTCCTTAAAATATAAAGGCATTTTATCTGAGAATATTTCTCTTGATGTCATTTTTGCTGATGCCAATTTTGATAATGCCTTCTTCGATCCGGAAGGACTTGATGCTGCACAGGTAAATAATGGTATGAATTACCAGCAGGGAAAGGTGATTGCTACCTGGGCTAATGATAATCTGGCCGTTAATGTGGGAGCGGAAGGGATTTACTATAAAGGAAAGCCAGAGGTTCTTACCCCATTTGGATCGGAAAGCTCGGTGGAGCCTGATCAGGTGCAAAAGGAGAGAGGAATTGAAGCCTCAGGCTTTGCAAATCTTGAAGTAGAACTAAGTGAAAATACGGGGATCGTCGCGGGAATTCGCTATTCGAGTTACAGTCAATTGGCACCGGATTCGGTATATCAATACCGAGAGAATGCGCCCATTACTGAGGATAACATCATTGGTGTTGTTGGGGTAAATAGTGGATCCATAGTTAGTTATTCTGGTTTTGAGCCTAGATTCTCCCTTCGCCAGAATTTGTCTCCTACTTCCTCGATAAAACTGAATTATTCTAGACTTTTCCAGTACATCCAATCTGTATCCAATACCTTCGGACCAACCCCGATTGATCTCTGGCAATTGAGTACAACTTACATTCCCCCTCAGCGATCGGATAGTTTCTCATTGGGGTACTTTAAAAATTCCAAAGACAACAAATGGGAATATTCCATTGATGGATTCTATAGGATAGCTGATAATCAGGTTGAGTACAGAGATTTTGCCCAAATATTCCTGAATCCACATATGGAGACTGAGTTAGTATTTGGTGAAGGAAAGTCCTATGGTGCGGAATTTCTAATCAAGAAGAACCTTGGCGTAGTGACCGGTTGGTTAGCTTATACGTATTCTCGTTCTTTCTTTAGAACCTTGAGCCCATTTCCAGAAGAGCAGATAAATGGAGGTGAGTGGTATCCGTCCAACTTTGATAAGCCCCATGAGGTCAATTTCATTCTTAGCAAAAAAATGTATCCCAGAGGCCTATTCAACTTAAGTGTCAACTATTCTACTGGAAGGCCAGTCAATGCGGTGAATTCAAGTTACGTTTTGAGTGGATTGGTTGTACCTGAGTATAGCGACAGAAATGAATACCGAATCCCTGATTATTTCCGTGTGGATGTCTCCTATACTTTCGAGAAGGTGTTTTCCAAGAAAGGGGATAGTCTTAATCTGAGCATTTACAATTTACTGGGTCGGAGAAATGCCTATTCTGTTTTTTGGCAAAAGGATGGGGATTCCAGACAGTTGAGGCCCTACAGATTAGCGATTCTTGGATCTGTTTTCCCATCAATAACGTACAGTATCAAGTTTGGAGGTGAGAGTGAGTAATAAGTGGATAAATATTGTACTGTTCGTTGGTCTGTTCCTTGTAGCTGGAGCATGTGTCGATCAAATAGAGTTTCCACTGGAATTGGGAGATGAAAGACTGATTGTTTCAGGTCAACTGAATAATTTGGATGAAACTCAGTTTGTGTTCCTTTCAGAAACCACTTCAAAGGATCGAGAGCCGATTTTCACGGATGGTTATTTTACTACCAATGATTTGCCCAGACCTGTCCAAGGAGCCAGAGTCTCTTTGAGGTCAGAGAATGGACAATCCTGGGATTATTCACCAAGGGAGGCTGGTACTTATGCCTTGGATGAATTTCCAGGTACCGAGCCGGGAGTAGCATACTTTATCCATATCGAGGTTGGAGGCCGAACCTATACTTCCAGCCCAGAAGTGATGCCTGAAGTAATCGGATCTGATAATATTTCATACACCTTTGATAGAGGAGTTTTTGATGGCCAACCGGAGACGGCATTCATTAGTATCAATTCGGAGGTTACTTTGCCTGAGCAGACAGGAGGATACTATTTACGTTGGGATGTAGAGGAGATATTTTATTGGAACCTAACCTTCTTCCCTAATCCTTTTAATAAACCTCCTCCAGATTGCTATGTCTTTAACTTCGTTGATCCTGAACGAATAACCTTACTAGATGGAGATCTACTAAACCGACCCGGTGGTACATCTGCCCAAACACTTGCGGAGCGAGTGATTGACCAGTCCTTTTTGAGTAGGCATTATTTCAATGTAAGACAGGTCAGCACGACAAGAAACTCTTATGAGTATCGTAGAAGGGTCAGAGAATTAGTGAATAACACAGGATCCGTCTTTGATTCTCCGCCTGCACCAATCAAAGGAAATCT
>CAZLUY010000207.1:0-16240 GCA_964562785.1 uncultured Limnohabitans sp.
TTTAGGATCACGACCTGTGATCAAACCGAAGTCATTCATGAATCTCATCAACTTAGGGATGTTCTCCTGAGCTTTGGTGTCCCAAACTGATGCCGTATGACATCCGGATTGGTAAGCACCGTCCACGATTGGAGAAATCACTGTAGCAGCCATGGACTCAAGTTCCTGAGCGGTCATTAGACCTGTAGTATCTTGGGAACCAACGATGTTTACTTCTACTCGTGCATTGGAACCGGCATGTAAAGTTTTACCAGGAGTATTTCCTACTGCATTTCGGTTGAAGATCTTCTCAACCGCTGTAAGACCCTGACCTTCTTTGGTAATTTCCTTGGAAGGAGCGAAAACCACAGGTGCATCAACGCCCAAAGTCTTGGCTGCAAAAGTCTGAAGTTTCTTACCAAATACTACGGCATAAGAACCACCAGCTTTGATAAACTCCACTTTCTGTGGGGTTAGAGCTGCAGAAATATCCATCAATTCCTGATCACCCTTGTAAAGCTTTTTCTCCTTGGTATTGATTGTGAGAACAGTTCCTGTTTCTACGGAATACTTCTGTTCCAAGACTGGCTCTCCTTCAGCATCCACAACCGTGTTGCCGTTCTCATCCTTTTTCTTCACCCAGTTCTTCAGGTCAATTCCGATTCCACCGGTTACCCCAACAGTTGTGAGGAAGATTGGAGCAATTCCGTTTGTTCCCGCGATAATTGGGGCAATATTGATGAAAGGAACATAAGGGCTCGCTTGGATTCCTGTCCAAAGTGCTACGTTATTTACACCTGACATTCTTGATGAACCTACACCCATGGTACCTTTTTCGGCAATGAGCATTACACGCTTATCTGGGTGCTGCTCCTTAAGTGCCTTCAGGTCAGCCTGCATTTCCTTATTGTGCTCAAAGATGGAGTGACCATGAAGTTCGCGGTCAGATCTTGAGTGTGCATCAGCTCCAGGGGAAAGCAAGTCTGTAGAAATATCACCAGTACCGGCGATGAAGGTTACAATTTCAATTTCCTCATCTACATCGGGAAGCTCAGTAAAGAATTCTGCCTTGGCATAACTCTCCAAAATATCTTTTGCGATAGCACTTCCGCTCTTATAGGCATCAGCTAATCTATCGGTGTCTGCATCGTAAAGGAAAACTTGTGTTTTAAGAACCTCAGCCGCCTTTGACGCGATAGCTTCATCCTCTCCTAAAGCGAGGTCTAAAAGTACCCTGATGGATGGGCCTCCTTTCATGTGTGAAAGAAGTTCGAAAGCAAAATCCGTATTGATCTCCTCCAGAGTTTCATTTCCTAAGATTACATCTTTGAGAAATTCAGCTTTTACGCCAGCTGCTGGAGTAGTTCCCGGAAGTACATTATAGATCAGGAAGTTTAAAGAGTCTTCACGATGTTCATTAGCTGCATCCTTTACCTGAGCAATAATCTCGCTCAGCAAGTCAGCATCATCTATTGGTTTTGGGTGAAGGGTTTCACCTTTTCTCTCTTCAATCTCCTGTAGGTATTCCTGGTATCTGCTCATAAATAATAAGTTAATTTCCGAGTGCTTTTTGTGAAAAACACTACTTAATAATTTGCTTAAAAAACAAGCTCAGTGCTAATCTGGTTCCCCAAATTGCCCTGAGAAAGCCTTCTGCTTTTGGACTGCAAAGATACTAGACTTTTGATAAAAGAGCTAGCTCAATAATCATGCTTTGGAAGTGTTTATTTGAGCGGTAAAAGAAGGGTTTTTCACAGGGCGAAACTGACAATCAAAGCTAGTTTCATTTTTCTAGCCAAGACCTATATCTCTTCAACTCCTGAGAAGTCATTATTGGCTTGATAATTCCCAGCCATCGATTCATGACGAGTACAATTCTGAAAAGGGTAGAGGGGTAGATTTTCTTCTTGCCTCGGATTGCTCCATTGAGCATGCAAAGAGCTACGGTATTGGCTTCTTGAGAAGGCCAGGCTTGTGGAATATTCTTTCCTTTCTGATTGAAGAAGGAGGTTTTTGTAGCGATTGGAAAAACTAAGCTCAACCAGTCACCTTCTTTTTCTGCCCAAAGTGTCTCTGCCCATTGAAGCAAGGCTGCTTTAGTCGATCCATAAATGCTGTATCCTGGAACTGCCCAATATGACATGGCTGAAGCGGTGATGATATGTCTAAAACTGTCGGAAGGGAAGTTTTTACGGATGGAGAGGCCCAGTTGTATGGGACTATGAACATTCAATTGGAATAATTTGTCCATGTCCTGCCAATCTTGATCCTGGAAATAACCGTATTCGGCTTTTCCTGCATTAGCAAAGCAATAATCAATTTTTGACCAATTGCTTTTGATCCATGAGATAATTCTATCGGTACTTTCCTTCTCACTTAAGTCTAGGTAAAGAGTCCCGGTTATGGGTTTATAGTCACTGCTGATCTTCTCTAGACCATCCTTATCAAAATCCACCGCCAAGATATTTGCTCCTTTTGTTGAGAGCTCCTTTATGAGATCTAATCCAATACCCGAACTTGCACCAGTTACGATTACATTTTTGCCTTTAAAGGAATCTTTAGCCATGTCTTGGTTCAGGAAATTTGATATGAAAAGGATTTACTTTCACTGCTAAAAGGGGCTTGACAGAATCGATAGGAGGGAAGAAGTCAGTATTACATTTCTTGATCTCAACTTTGGCCAGCTTACCCCATCCCGATCCGGATGGCTTTGTGAGAAACTCCTGGTCCTCCCAAACCTGGTGTAAGTCTATGGGCAGCAATGCAGTTGTTACTGGGAAAGAAATTCCACCACTTTTTATATCACACTGGAAAACTATTTCATCACCTTTCATCATTTTGAATTCCTCTTTGCCATTGATCGAATTCCATTCCATGGGTAGGGTGAACTTTGGAATCCCCCAATTTGCCCGACCATTTTGGGTACTAGCCTCAGAATCCACATAGATTTTGGTGATGCTCTGCTTACTTGAATTTGAGAATTTTCCTGGGATAAACAGCAGTTCTTTGTAGGGTCCAACTGGGGATTTTTCATAGTTGACCAACATGATGTAACCCAGACCGCCTTTGAAACATCCACGTAAATGATCCGGCAACTGGCCGAACTGTTCTACCCAATTCTTCGAGAAATTATAAATGAGAATTATCCCAGACCCTGACAATTCCCATGGCGCTGGAGCAGTCTCGTAGGAAACGCTATTTTCATTCATAGGGTGAGGGACTGACGCTGGTCCAACCACCATCCACTACAATGGCTTGACCGGTGATATGGCTGGCTTCATCGGAGAGAAGGAAGCTTGCCACATTAGCAATATCTTCTACGTTGGCTGGCCGGCCCGTTGGGGTGATTTTCGACCAGGTTGATTCATAATCCTTATCCAGAACAGTTCTGTTCGTTATGGTGGCTCCAGGAGCTACGCAATTGATTCGGATTCCAAGCGGGGCAAGCTCCAATACCAAGTTTTTAGCCAACATTTCTAAGGCTGCCTTGCTCATGGAATAGGCAGCGAGATTTTCGTGACTTGCATGGGCGGTTACAGAGGAAGTGAATAGAATAGCTCCCCCATTTGCTTGATCCTTCATGATATTGGAAGCGGCTTGGGTGAGGAAAAATGATCCTTCCTGATTGACTCGTGTCACTTCTCTAAAATCATCTCTGGAATAAGCCAGGAAGCCACCAAATAAGGTGATGCCTGCATTCGCGACTAGGATATCCAATGAGCCAAAATTATCAGTGGCTGATGAAATCAATTGATCGATAATCTCCGGTCGGCTTGCATCCCCAGCAACAGTAATGATTTTACCACCACTTCCTTTTCGAAGCTGTTCTGCAGCATCTTCCAAAAGTCCTACCTCTAGATCATTTAGGACTATATTAATTCCCTTGTCAAGAAGCTTTTTTGCAATCGCTAATCCAATTCCCTGACCAGCTCCGGTGATGATTGCAGTCTTTCCCATGATCTAACTATTAGTGAGAATCTCGTTTAACTTCTGAACCTGAGCTGCCCTGAAGGAAGTCAAAATCTACTCCATCATGAGCTTGATTTACCTTGTCCAAAAACAGGTTCACATATCCACGATCATAAGGCAGATCTAGTGGCTTAAAAGCTTCTTTCCTGTAAGCCATTTCCTCTTCTGAAATCAGAAGGTTCAGACTACGATTTGCAACATCAAGTTCTATCATGTCGCCATTTTGTACCAAGGCGAGTGGTCCACCAATAGCGGACTCTGGAGAGACATGCAGTACCACTGTCCCGTAACCTGTGCCGCTCATTCTCCCATCAGAAATCCTGACCATGTCTTTTACACCTTTCTCCAACAGCTTTTTTGGTAGACCCATATTGCCTACTTCAGGCATTCCTGGGTAGCCCTTGGGGCCAACATTTTTCATCACCATCACACAAGACTCATCAATATCCAAATCTGGGTCATCGATTTTAGCTTTATAGTCGTCAATGTCTTCAAAGACTACGGCTCTACCCGTGTGCTGAAGTAATTTTGGACTTGCAGCAGAAGGTTTGAGTACTGCACCATTTGGGCAAAGGTTGCCCTTAAGCACCGCGATCCCGGAATCTGGTTTGATGGGTTCTTCCATGGTGCCGATCAAATCTCTGTCATGACATTCTGCCGCCTCAATATTTTCTCCTAGAGTTTTGCCTGTTACTGTAATGGCATCTGTATGAAGTTTTTCCCTGATCTCTTTCATCACTGCAGGAAGCCCACCTGCATAGAACAGATCTTCGACCCAATGCTCACCAGAGGGTTGAACATTCGCAATCAATGGGATGATTGCAGAGAATTTATCAAAATCCGTCAAGTCAACATCCAATCCAAGTCTTTTGGCAATGGCCGTTAAATGCAATATGAAATTGGTGGAGCCGCCCAAAGCTGCATTTACCATGATTGCATTTTCAAATGATTTTCGGGTTAAAACCTTTGACATAGTCAGATTTTCCTTTACCATTTCCACGATTCGCATTCCTGCCATATGTGCCAGGACTTTTCTGCGAGAATCTGCAGCAGGTATGGTGGCATTGTCTGGTAAAGCCAAACCTAAAGCTTCAACCATTGCGGCCATGGTGCTTGCAGTTCCCATGGGAGCACAGTGACCTACCGATCTTGACATTGCTGCCTCGGCTTCTATGAAATCCTCTTGGGAGAGTTTACCAGTCTTAAATTCTTCGGCAAATCTCCAGACATCAGATGTGCCTATCTTTTTGCCTTTGAATCGGCCAACTAACATAGGACCCCCAGACAGAACCAGAGTAGGTAGATCCACAGATGCTGCACCCATCACTAGCGATGGTGTTGTTTTATCACAACCACACATCAGAACTACTCCATCCATGGGGTTAGCTCGGATGCTTTCTTCCACATCCATACTTGCCAAATTCCGGAATAGCATTGCCGTAGGTTTGATTGAGCATTCTCCTAAAGACATTACTGGAAACTCAAGAGGAAAGCCACCGGCTTCCCAGATTCCACGCTTCATGGCGGCCGCCAAATCCCTGAAATGTGCATTACAGGGAGTAAACTCTGACCATGTGTTACAAATACCTATTACAGGCTTGTCTCCATCAAAAAGGTGATGAGGAAATCCTTGGTTTTTCATCCAAGATCTATAGATGAAGCCATCTTTTCCTTTGCGGCCGTACCATTCCTGACTGCGCAGTTTTTCGTCTGACATATTTCTGGGTTTATTAATGTCAGAATTTAGTAAAAAAACTTCTCGAAAGGAGTGCTTTTATGAAGGATGGTTTCTACTCCTCCAGATTTTGCAGAAGGCTTTCTAATGCTTCCAGATTAATGGTGAAATCTGTGGCAATAGTGTTGTTAGTGTCTCCCTCATTTAAGGTGTAATAATAGTCGAGATTGAGTGCTGAGGCAAGATTAAAATAACATTGATTTACACTATCATTTTGATTTCGCAACTCGACTACTTTTGCATCATCCGGTAAGAAAAGCATATTGGTCAAAGCGGCCCCATGCAAACAAACCAAAGTCTTTGTTCTTGACATAAGGTTAATCTGTTTTTTCAAACTCATCTTTTCAGCATAGACCACTTCAAATCCATATTTGATTACCAAACGCTCTACATCTTTCGCGTTATGGGATTTACGTTTTGGAGCATATCGTCGACTGATATAGATTTTGCGGTCTGGATCTGTTTCAAAATTGATTCGCAGTTTTCTTCTCGTGAGTTGAGTAAGGGTAACATTGAAATTTGGGAAAGTCGCCGTTCTTGCCGTTAATACAAGGTTCTTTATCCAAATATTCTCATTGGATTTGTAAAAAATGGGTTCAATACCAATTAGCTTTAGTGATTGAGTAACGAAAGGAAGTTGTTTGAATGAATCTAAAAGGAGAACATACTTAGTCTCCCCATTCTTCATTCCTTCCCAAATCCTTGGAAGACAATCTGTCAGCCAATGGAAATAATTACCACTCCACTCATCTTTAACCCACATTGCGTGTTCTACGGTTCTCCATTTTCTGACTGAGCAATGCACTACCCTCTTTGCAATCGGTAGAATTCCCAAACCACTCGTATGGGTATGACTGGTATAAAATTTAAGATTATTTGGGTCAAAAACCGTGTCCTGAAGAATAGCTACATTTTCCAGCTTTAGTACCGGAAGAACATAAAATGTTGCTTCTAGTGCTGGATCAAAAAGGTTTTCGTCCTCAGGATCGAGATTTGCAGGTAGTTCTCTTGTGACCTTGACTTTTTTTACCAAAACTAAAAAGTATTTAATTACACTCTTTCGATGTCAGCACCAAGTTTTTTAAGTCTTTGATCTATGTGCTGATATCCCCGGTCTATTTGCTCGATATTATCTATAATGGAAGTGCCCTCTGCAGATAGTGCTGCGATAAGAAGTGAAACCCCAGCTCTGATATCAGGAGAAGTCATTCGGATTCCTCTTAGCGCGGTTTTTCGATCCAAACCGATAACTGTAGCTCTGTGAGGGTCGCAAAGAATTATCTGGGCTCCCATATCAATTAGCTTATCAACGAAGAAAAGTCTTGATTCGAACATCTTTTGGTGAACTAGGACAGTTCCTTTGGCTTGGGTCGCTGTAACCAAAACCACACTGAGAAGATCAGGTGTGAATCCCGGCCAGATGGCGTCTGCAACGGTTAGAATGGAACCATCAATAAAGGTCTCGATCTCATAATGCTTTTGAGAAGGAATAAAGATGTCATCACCTCTGAATTCCATTTTTATTCCCATACGTTTGAAGGTATCAGGGATGATTCCTAGTCGATGGATTTGAGCGTCTTTGATAGTGATCTCTGACTGAGTCATAGCAGCCAATCCTATAAAAGAGCCGATCTCAATCATATCCGGAAGCATGGTATGATCCGTTCCTCCAAGCTCCTTTACTCCTTCAATATTGAGAAGATTGGAGCCTATGCCCGTGATTTTTGCACCCATGCGATTGAGCATTTCACATAGCTGCTGAAGGTAAGGCTCGCATGCAGCATTATAGATGGTGGTTTTACCTTCCGCCATGGATGCAGCCATCACGATGTTAGCAGTACCTGTGACGGATGCTTCATCGAGTAGCATATAAGTTCCTTTTAGATTTTTTCCGTCTATATGGAAAATCTCTCTCTTGGAATCGTAATGAAATTCAGCACCCAGTTTTTGGAAACCCACAAAGTGAGTATCCATTCTCCTTCTACCAATTTTATCTCCTCCTGGCTTTGAAAGCTTACCAGTTCCAAAGCGAGCTAAAAGTGGTCCCAGGATCATCACAGAACCTCTGAGGGACGAAGCTTTGACTAGAAACTCATCTGTCTCCAGATAATCAAGATTGATTTCGTCAGATTGGAAGGAATAGGACTCTGGTCCTAGTTTGGTAATCTTGACCCCCATATCACCAAGGAGGTCAATTAGTTTATTCACATCCCGGATATTGGGGACCTTGTGAAGGGTCATTTTTTCAGGAGTGAGAAGGACAGCGCAAAGGATTTGAAGTGCTTCGTTTTTTGCACCCTGAGGAGTGATTTCACCTTTAAGTTTATTCCCTCCTTTTACCCGAAATGAACCCATTTAATTTCTGCGTTTTTTATGATTTCCGCGGCGTTTATTGCCTCTTCTGTTTTTGTTGTTGCTACGATCAGATTGCTGCACTTTGAAATCTCGGCGGGTGTTGGATTCAAAAAGTCCGTTCTCCTTCACCTTCTCCAAGTCAATATGAAGTTTGCCCTGAGATAGCTTTTTTATATCATCCAAGATTATGCCATCATCGAAATTATCTCGGTTCCAGGTGGAATGAAAACTTCGCATCAATTGCCCGATGTAAATGATGGCCGCTTCCTGCTCTTCATCATCTTCAATTGCAATGGCTACCTCAATCAATTTTTCGATGTTTCTGCCGTAATGCTTGAACTTAACTTCCCCTTTTGGGTATCCGATTGGAAGAGGCTTTCTTCCTAGAATTTTTTTATCCGGCATTGGAAAAGGAGAATCTACCTCAAGCTGAAAATCCGACATGATGTAGAGATCATCCCAAAGCTTTTGGTCATTTTCTTGTCTCCACTGCGGATTTAGCTGTTTGATGATTTCTATAACCGTATAGGCACTTTTCGTTCTCTTTTCCCGGTCCTCAATGGTAAGCAAATGATCCACCAAGCCCTGAATGTTTTTGCCGTATTCTTTCAAAATGTATTCGTTTGTTCTAGTCGTTTTAATCTCAGGTCTTCCAGGGATTTTTTGCGCATGTCAAAAAGTATTCGTGTGTCCCGGAGAGTGATCAATCTATAATCCTGAGCTTCGCAAAGCTAAGTAATAAAGTCTTCTCTCCAAAATGCTCAAAATTGATGGTAGCCTTCCTATTTAGACCCTCTACTTCAATTTTTCTAACCTTACCATAGCCAAATTTAGGATGCTCCACAAGCTGCTCTGGTTGCAGGTTATTCGTATTGGACGGTTTGAAGTCTGGGCTGGGGGTGTGGACTTTGACTTGAGCTGGCCTACGATTCTGAGGCTTCCTTTTTATCCCAACAAATCCTGCCCTCCCTTCTGAGCCCGGCAGTCCTTCCTTTCGGAAAGCCCCAGGCATTTCTCTGCTAGAGACTTTCTTATTGACCTTTATACAACGTGGATCTACTTCCTCAAGAAATCGACTGGGTTCGCAATTCAAAAGGCGTCCATATCTGTATCGTGTCACAGCATAGGAGAAGTATAGCTTATCCATAGCCCTTGTAGTCGCGACGTAGAAAAGACGACGCTCTTCTTCCAAGTCCTCACGACTTTGCATCATCATTTGGGACGGGAAAAGATCCTCTTCCATTCCTACCACGAAAACTTGCTTAAACTCTAGCCCCTTGGATGAGTGGATAGTCATCACGGTAATGGAATCTGTTGTGTCTTTGTCTTGATCATTGTCAGTAAGCAGAGCAATTTCCTGAAGAAAAGCTCCAAGGCTTTTATCTTCATTTTCTTCATTGTCCACATATTCCTTAATGGCATTGAGAAGCTCCTGAACGTTTTCGTATCGACTCAGTCCTTCGATGGTTTTATCTTCATAAAGCTCCTTGAGCAACCCGCTTTGCTTAGCAATGCTGTTCGCGGCTTCATAGGCATCCTTTCGTTCCGCTTCAATTTGGAAGGCTTGAATCATTGTGGCGAAATCGGCAGTGGAATTAGCAGCTCGTCCTCGAAGAAAGCTTTGAGCATTTTTCACCACTTCCCATAGCTCGATGTCATGCTCGTAAGCAGCAACAATCATTTTTTCCACCGAGCTATCTCCAATCCCTCTTTTAGGATAATTGATTACCCGTTTGAATGCCTCCTCGTCCATCGGGTTAACCGTGAACCTTAAATAGGCCATCAGGTCTTTGATCTCCTTACGCTGATAGAATGATAGCCCCCCAACAATTTTGTAACTGAGGTTCAGCTTCCGTAAGGCTTCTTCAATCGCTCTGGATTGTGAGTTTGTCCTGTAAAGGATCGCAAAGTCACTGTTGTTAAGCTTTTTATTATTCTTTTCCTCAAAAATGGTGGTTGCAACCATCCGGCCTTCTTCATTATCCGAGCTGGTCTTAATTAGCTCAATAAGATCACCTTCTGCGTTTGACGTCCAGACAGTCTTTTTAAGCTGAGCCTTATTTTTATCTATAATGGAGTTGGCAGCTTCTACAATCATTTTTGTGGACCGATAATTCTGCTCCAGCTTTACAACAAAGAGATCCGGATAGTCCTTTTCGAAATTGAGTATGTTTTGAATATCGGCTCCTCTAAATGCGTAAATACTTTGGGCATCATCACCCACGACACAAATATTCTGGTGAGAGGCTGCAAGTTTTTTTGTGATCAGGTATTGGGAAAGGTTTGTATCCTGAAACTCATCCACCATGATGTAGCGGAATCTTCTCTGGTACTTGTTCAATACATCCAGATGATCTCTAAAAAGTACATTGGTATTGAAGAGTAAATCATCAAAATCCATGGCGCCTGACTTGAACATCCTTTTCTGGTAGCGCTCAAAAATATCACCCATCCTTGGCCTCATAGCCGCTTCATCGTCTGCCTTGAGGTAAGGATCATTTTTGTATGCCTCCCAGCCGATGAGTCGGTTTTTTGCACCCGAGATTCTGGCTAAAACCGTTGCAGGTTTGTAAATCTTCTCATCAAGGCGCATTTCCTTCACCACTGATTTAATCAGTGATTTAGAATCCTGTGTATCGTATATAGTGAAGTTGGATGGATACCCAAGTTTATCACTCTCTACTCGAAGAATCTTGGCAAAGGTAGAGTGGAATGTGCCCATCCAAGTATTGCGAGCTTCAAGTCCGGCAACCTTCTCTATCCGTTGCTTCATTTCGAAGGCAGCCTTATTCGTAAAGGTCAAGGATAGAATTTGGAAGGGGTCAACGTCCTTTGCATAAATCAGGTGAGCAATTCGATAAGTAAGCACCCTCGTTTTGCCAGATCCGGCACCCGCAATGATCATTACCGGGCCTTCGGTATGCTCAACAGCTTTACGCTGTTCAGGGTTTAATTCGTCTAAATAATTCATTTAATTTTTCTCAGCTCCCTTTCTATCACACTTTCCATCTCTTATGACTCCACAGATAAAGATCAGGCTGTTTCCTAATATTTTCTTCTAGCCTTTTGCAAAATTCATCGGTTATACTGTGCTCCGGATCACCATCATACGGAGGAGTATCGACTGGTTGAAATTCTATTACATAATGTCCCCTTTTGACTTTGCTTATCTCCCCAAAAAAGACAGGAAGTTTCATTCTTTTTGAAATTACTTCGCCACCCTCAAAGAAATAAGCCGGACGATTTAGAAAATCGCGCATATACCGATTCTCTTTATTTGCAGGTCGCTGATCCGCAGCAAGATGGAGAATCCTTGGCTTTGAGCGAAGCGTAATCATACTTCTTCGGAAAGCCTTTTTCTCAGTCATGATTCCACCCAAATGAGTTCTGGCTTCAAACAACAGCTTATCAAAGAAGTCATTATTCAGCTTAAGATATACTGTTTCCGCATCCACTTGAGTATTTACAGCTACACCGAGTATGGCCATTTCCCAGTTAAAAATGTGTCCGGCCATCATGACTGAGCTTTGTCCGTCCAATACGGGTTGATCAACCATTTCCTGATTGACGACATGGAATCTTTTGCGGAGCTCCTTTTCAGAAATTGTCAAAAGCTTAATGGTTTCTGCAAAAAATGCATCCGTGAAATTTCGATAGAATTTGTTCCTAATGTCTTTGATTTCCTTTGGGCTTTTCTCTGGAAATGCGTGAGTTAGATTTTCGTCAATTACTTTTTTGCGATAAGCAATCACATATCTGGCGATCAGATACAACAAATCTGAAAAGAGGTATAAAAACCACAGCGGTAATCGTGAAATCAGACGGAAGAAAAACATGTATTTGGGTAGCGTCTTTGCTTGGAGGATAAGCCTCCGTTGAACAAAATAAATGAAAAGGCTTGAATTCCTTTTTGATTCCTAGTTATAATTTGACCCTTTCATTACTTTTGGTTGATATGTCTGAAGTCCAACGCAGAAAATATACTGAGGCAGAGAAGAATGCCATATTCGACGGTGAGTTTATGCCACACATAGATTCGATGTACAATTTTGGCTACAGGCTCACTTTTGACGAGGATGATGCCAAAGATTTGGTACAGGATACTTATATGAAAGCCTACCGTTTCATCAATTCATTTGAGAAAGGGACTAATGCAAAAGCTTGGCTTTTCCGAATCCTGAAAAACAGTTTCATTAACGAGTATAGAAAGAAGAGCAAGCAGCCGGCAAAGGTAGATTATCAGGAAGTTGAAACTTATTACAACTCAGATAATGTTAACTATCAGCAGACCTCTGATTTGCGGGCCGAATCTGTCAAGGATATGCTCGGTGACGAGATCTCAAATGCTCTAAATAGTTTGGCAGTGGATTTCCGTACAGTCATCATTCTGGCTGATCTGGAAGGCTTTACTTATGAGGAGATGTCTAAGATTCTGGATATTCCTATTGGAACGGTGAGGTCTCGATTGCATAGAGCGAGAAATTTATTGAAAGTGAAATTAAGAGGTTATGCCCAAGACATGGGTTATGATACCGAAGAAGAGGAGGATTTATAAAAAGACGATTACAGATGGATAAGATGGAAGGAGCTTCCGAGCCAAGAAAAACCCAATGTCAGGACACAAGTAAGTGTTTCCAGTTGTTGGAAAGTATTTTGGATGGAGAAATTGACAATTCGAAGGACATGCTGAAGGATAAATTGGCGAAATGCCAACCTTGCTTTGAGCACTTTCACCTGGAGCAAGCTATCCGGGATGTTCTGAGAAATAAGTGTACCAAACAACAATTACCAGCTGAACTTGCGCAATCCATAAGGAGCAAGATTCAGGAAATGAAGTAAGCATGTCTCAGGGCAAAGCCATTATTTTTTCTGCTCCATCTGGCTCAGGCAAGACCTCCCTTGTCAGGCATTTGATCGAGCAAATTCCCGAGTTGGGCTTTTCCATTTCCGCATGCACACGAGATAAGCGAGGCAGACACGAAGTGCATGGGAAGGACTATTACTTTTTAAGTCAGGAAGAATTCAAACAGAAGATCGATGAAGACGCATTCGTTGAGTGGGAGGAAGTTTATGCAGGGAATTTTTATGGCACCCTAAAAGAAGAAATTCAGAGAATCTGGGACTCAGGCAAAACAGTCATTTTTGACGTTGATGTAAAAGGAGGGATAGCATTGAAGGAGTATTTTGGAGAGCAAGCCTTAGCTATTTTTGTTAAGGTCCCAAATCTTGAAATTTTAAAAGAACGACTAAAAGGCAGGGGAACGGAAACGGAAGAATCTCTCTCACGGCGAATCTACAAGGCAGAATTTGAATCTCAGTTTGAGCCACAGTTTGACGTTTCTGTGGTGAATGATGACTTTGATAAAGCCTCTGCCGAAGCGACTTATCTTGTCAGTGAATTCATCGCCCGATAAGCTGTGAAAATAGGCTTATACTTCGGCTCTTTTAACCCCGTACATCTTGGGCATTTGATCATTGCCAACACCATATTTCATCGCTCTGATTTGGATGAAGTTTGGTTTGTAGTGAGCCCTCAAAACCCCTTAAAGAAGCGAAAATCTCTAATCCACGAGCACGATAGGCTAAGAATGGTTGAGTTGGCAATTGAGGATAATTATAATTTCCGAGCGAGCGATGTTGAGTTTAAGATGCCAAGACCTAGCTACACCATCGATACGCTGGCATACTTAAGCGACCGATATCCTCAACATAGCTTTTGTTTGTTTTTGGGTTCGGATAGTTTGAAGCAATTAAAGCGCTGGAAAAACTATGAACAGATTCTTGAGCATTACGAGATTTTTGTCTATCCAAGGCCAGGTGAAACCGTCCCTTTCGATCACCCTTCCATAAAGCATATTGAGGCTCCTATGCTGGATATTTCGGCAACCTTCATTAGAGATGCCATTCGAAATGATCTTCCGGTGAAGTATCTATTGCCTGAAAAGGTGGAGGAGTATATACGGGACAAGAAACTGTATACCTGATCCCTTTCTTGAATTTTTCATTTTTGTACTGACAAACCACTGGCTTGATCTTTTGGATAGTCACCTCCTTTTGCTTTATTGCCGCTTGCCCAGACCTACTTTTTTTTAGAATTAAACCTTAGCGAATGGAAAAACATATTTATGGTTCCGGCCTTATCGGTAATTGTGCCTACATCGCACATGTAGAAAAGGATACAAACATTAGTTGGCTTTGCTTTCCACGGTTCGACTCGGATTTTATTTTCGGAGGAATGCTGGACCGTAAGAAGGGCGGACAATTCACCGTCTTACCGAGTAAAGGTGAGTTTGAAACCGAGCAGAATTATGTTGAGAACACAAATGTCCTTGAAACTACGGTTAGCAACAAGCTTGGAAGTTATAAGGTCACAGACTTTGCGCCAAGATTCAAAAATTTTGATCGTTACTATAAGCCATTAATGCTTATTCGGAAGATTGAATGTGTCTCAGGATCTCCGAAAATTGCAATCAACTGCCAACCTGTAACTGATCGAGGTGAGCGCTTTTTAACTCCGGTATTTGGTAGTAACCATATTAGATATATGGGGATCGAGCAAGAACTTAGGCTGACTAGTAATGCTCCTCTGAGTTATATACAGGACATCAAGCCTTTTGTACTTCAAAAGACGATCTATCTGGTTTTGACTTATGGACGCCCGTTGGAAGCTCCTATAGAAACCACATCAGAGAGATTTCTTAATGAAACCACAGCCTATTGGCAAGCATGGGTAAAATCAACCCATATTTATAATTTCCATCAGAAGCTTGTGCTGAGGTCAGCCTTGATCTTGAAAATTCACCAGTATGAGGATACAGGTGCAATAATAGCCGCTTCAACTACCAGCTTACCGGAGTCACCAGGGAGTACAAGAAATTGGGATTATCGTTATTGCTGGATTCGGGATACCTATTACACCCTTACAGCATTTAATGGAATTGGGCACTTCGAAGAGTTAGAAAAATACTTTGAGTATATCCAAAACTTACCCACCAATGAACAGGGTAGGGGCCAACCCTTATATTCCATTACGGGGGAATCTGATCTTACAGAGGAGATAGCAGATTTAGGAGGGTATTTGGGGAATACCCCTGTTCGCTTCGGAAACCAGGCTTATACTCATATTCAAAATGATTTGTATGGCCAGGTTTTGGTTTCGTTGCTCCCACTATACTCTGATCAGCGATTCACCGAAAGTGAGAGAAGCTCCTCGCAGCCTATGATCATGGCTTTGCTCGATAAAATTGAGGAAACCATGCATGAAAAAGATGCAGGCTTGTGGGAATTTAGAAACCTGGCCCAAGAGCATTGCTACACTTTCTTGTTCCATTGGGCGGGTGCCTGTGCAGCAGCAAAAATTGGAATTCGGATGAAGAATGATGCCATGTACGACAAGGCGATTTATCTCCGAGATGAAGCAGTTAAGAAAATTGAATCATGCTACTTACCAGACAGGAAGGCATACGGACAGGCAGTGGATTCTGCTTACATGGATGCCTCAACTTTGCAGCTTATCACCATGGGCTATTTTGGGGATGATTTGGAAAGGGCGAATGATCATCTGAAGGCTCTTGAAGAGGATTTATTGGCGAAGGATTTCCTGTTCTATCGATACAAGCATGAAGATGATTTTGGGGTGCCTGAGACAACCTTCCTGATTTGTGCATTCTGGTATATCGAGGCTTTAGCATGCGTTGGTAGAATTGATGAGGCGGTAGAAGGGTTTGGAACCTTAATCAAGTACTGTAATCACTTGCAGTTATTCTCCGAGGATGTAGATCAAAAAACAGGTAGCCAATGGGGTAATTTTCCTCAAGCTTATTCTCATGTAGGCCTAATGAATGCAGCGATCCGAATAGGCAAGAAGTTGGATAGACCCACTTTCTTGTAAGAAACTATAAGAAACCTGCGAGGTTTTTAAAACCTCGCAGGTTTGAGTAATGAAAAAGACCTCGGAGGTTTCTGAAACCTCCGAGGTCTTCTTTTTTTTAAAATCAGGAAACCAGCTTAGCCAGGAGATTTCTCACTTGTCTGAAGGATTTGATGTTGTAATTGGCGGCTGTATAGGCATAGCCTACTCTGATGGAATATGCGTCATCGGGCATAGCTTTGAAGGTGTCTTCATCGGTCCAATCATCACCGATAGCAAGCACAAAATCATATTGATTTCCACGCATCAAGGCATTTGCAGCGCGGCCCTTA